>OMVK01000051.1 GCA_900314465.1 uncultured bacterium
ATTCAGATCAAGGATGGCAATATCAACATAATTATTATCAGCAAAGGCTTAAAAATAATGGAATAATTCAAAGTGTGTCAAGGAAAGAAAATTGTTTAGATGATGGCCTTATGGAAAACTTTTTTGGGCTAATGAAAACGGAAATGTTTTATGGACAAGAAGATAAATACAAAACAGTAGATGATTTAATAAAAGCAAAAGATGACTATATTTATTATTACAATAATGATAGAATTAAAGAAAAATTAAAAGGATTGTCACCTGTAAAATACAGATTACAATCCTTTAACTAGAAATTATGTATAAACTGTCCAACTTTTGAGGTCCAGTTCATGAATTGGTTGCTTTTTGTTTATTATTATATTCATTAATTATGTTAGATACATTACGTGCACATCCTGGACATATACCATTAGAATTAACTAGTGATGATTGACAGTAAGGACATCTTAAGTCAACTTCTACATCTTTAGATGTACTCTTGTAATCAGAAATACTCTTATCTTGCTTTTTACCACCAAATGCTATCTGAGCTACATCTTTACTAGCACTTTTATATTCCTTATAATCAGCATTATCTATGACTTTAATATCAGTATTATTATCTATATTATCAGTAAAATCTATTAATGATTGATTTCTTATATCTGTATTATCAGGTATTTCAATCATTGTATCCATATCACTTACAATATCATCATTCAATATATCTTTTTTGTCAATTTTAACTTTATTCTTATCTTCTCTTACTTCATCTGAATACAACAAATCATCATAATTATCTTGAATCATTGCATTACTTTCAATTGTATTAATTTTATTATCTATTCTAGTTATAAAGTTTTTATTTAATTTAGATGTATCTTTAATTTGTTCATAATGATTACCATATATATCAAAATTATTAGTATTAACATTGTGTTTTAGTTTATTTTCTAAGCTATCTATATCTTTAGTAGTTTTTACAAATAATTCTTTTTTGTGTTTAATATAAATATTTTTGTGACTAGATAAAGCTACGATAGGAAAGAATATATATGGGAATAATACACCAAGCATACCAATTACTTTATTATACCCATACGTTCTTAATAGATTATAAATAGATAATATCTGAGCAAGTATATTTAAAACAGGTACAAATATTATTAAAAAGGGAATATTAACTATTTGATAATAGAAATATAGATTAACAAATGGTATAAAAGCATAATATTTATTTATATTTTCTTTTTTAAATATAAAATATAGACATATAATAAATATTATAAAATATATAATAGATAAAACTATAAATACATTTAAGTAGTTATTATAATTATCTTTAACATATATAATAAAATTATCAATTATATTTTTACCATTCAAAAAGAATTTGTTTGCATCTTCCATATATATTTTCCTTTACTATAAATATTATAATAAAAAAAATAGTTAAGTAACATATTTAACGATTATATTTTATGTTATTTGTTTGTTTAAATTCTTTATTATCTATAACTTTATGAGCATCACTTATAATACCTTGAGCATTTGTTTCAGTATAATCTTCGTTATTACTTGATTGCTCTTGAATATCTTTATTTTCTTTAGTATTACCATAGTCTTTATGTTCTACATTTATTCCAAGCTCTTTACAACAATCTTCAAATTCTGTTCTAAACAAATCTTCATTAATATAAGTATAATTACCATTTTCTTGCGCTTGAGGAAGATATGAACCCATTAAGCTCCAGAATCCATTCCAAACTTGTTCTGCTTCCTCAGAACTCATTCCTTGTTTTAAATCTTTTTTACAATATATATCAATCATGTAATTATATACTTCTTGATATGAACTACTTTCTTCTTCAAGTTCTCTTGAATAATGAGCACTAAGTTGTGTATCTATCATATGAAGAATATGGAACCCATAATTTTCATCACCCATTAAATTGTCCATTTTTTTGGCCAAATAAACAATTGAATGATTAAAATAATCAGATGGTTTATAATCATCTCTTAAAGCATGTAATATAACTCTTAAATAATTAGTACTTAATACATAGTATGGAGATTCTTCCATATTTTCAGGCTTACCTTCAGCTTTAGTCAAATATACTAAATAATTAGCAAAAGATTCATCAGTATATTGTCCTAATTGATATCCTGGATCAAATTTAAAGTCTAAGTTATCAGTTGACACATTTCTCATAGCATGAATAAGCTCGTGTCTTAATATAATTTTACCTTCTTCTGAATTAATATCTAAAGTCTTATCAATATATACAGCGTTGTCTTTATATACATAACATGCAAGTGTATCTAGACTAATTGCTTTTGCATGAATTTCTTCTGGAGTAACTTTATTAACTTTAAGTGTTTTTAAATTATAATAAAATGGAGCAAAGTTTATTTCGGAATATAAATTCAACAATTCATTTAAATAATCTTTAATAAAACTTTTACATTCGGAATCAATGTTTTGATTATTATCAATTAATTCAAATAACTGTTCTTTACTTGGATTAGTAATGCCAAATAATTTTTCACTAGCACTAACATCCATTGCCATTTCATATGATGAATTTGGTTTATCGTAGTCAAACATAAATTTATAATCATATTCATCATTTGCAGGCATAACATAGATATCAGTTAAATTTTCTTCATTTAATCTATTATTGTCAATTGTTATATCAAAATCGTAGTCATTATAAGTGTTTTCACTATTAGTTTCTTCTGAGTTATTTGTTGAATTTTCAGCATTATACTCATCTTCAGTGCTATCACTATATGATATTGTGTTTTCTACTGTGTAGTTATTATTATAAGTCAAATTTGTATGTGTATTATTTTTAGCACATGCTGATAAAAAACTACTTGAAATTAAAGCAAGAATGGTTGTTTTTAATGCACCTCTTTTTAATTTTGCTTTTACTTTGGCCATCGGACTAAATTTAAACTTTTTTACATAATGTTTACCGTCTTTTTTAAATAATGGATGAACACATGTTGCATTACAAAGGTTTAATTCATAAACAATATTCAACACATCATCAATATATGGATAATGATACATATTATTTTTATCAACTTCCAGTACCGCATACTTACAATTTCTATCTAGAAATATTTCATATAACTTATTGTTATATTTAACTCTACCAACACTTTCAAATATATTATTGTTCATAACATCACACCTTATCGTAATTAATTATAGCAAAATAAAATTATCAATTATAGTTATCATGCTTATATTTACACAAATAGTATTTTGATATTGTATTGATATGAATTTTAATAATTGCTATAATTTTTATTAGAATGGATAGGGTGTATCAATATGGTAATTAACATACTAGAAGTTGATAGAATTCGTAAAATAAATTTACCAAATAAAATATATGGATCTTATGCAATATCTGATAGTAATGGTAATATGCTTGCTAATATTGAAGCAGAAAATAATAAGTGGATGTTAAAACATAATGATGATATTGAAATCACATGTGAAGGTCAAGTTACACAAGATGTAGTATTACAAGATTACTTTAATTATACGATAAAAAATAAAGAAAATAATTCTGTTATGGAACTTATGCCAACACCTAAGTATGATAATTATTATAGATATACTATAAATAAAACTAGTTTAAAAATATCGAATGATGCATCTGCTGATATTTGTTATTCAAATGGGGCATTTAATGGTAAAAGTATAACTTTAACAAAAGATGGTAATCACTGGATATGTGAAAGTAATGGTCTAAAAGCTTATGTCTTAGATAAAGTATTTAGAAAAAGAAACTTATTTCAAGGTGATTATATATTTTTTGACGGATTAAAAGTTATAGTTATTAATAACTTATTACTAGTAAATAATCCAAATAATAGAGTAGCAATAAGCAACAACAATTCTTTAACACCATATAAATTTATTCCGCAAAAAATGGTATATCAAACAGGTATTACAAATGATCAAAAAAGATTCAATAAAGATGAATTCTTTTATAAATCACCTAGATTCAGAAGTATAAGAGAACCAAAAGAAATATCAATTACACCTCCACCAAATATGCAAGAAAATACTCAAGTTACACCTACAATACTAACAATTGGACCTGCACTTACAACAAGTTCTATGTCAGCATTTAGCTTATTTCAATCACTACAATCTTATGTATTGGGTGAAACAACATTTTCAAGAGTCGTACCTACTTTATTAAGTGCTGGAGTTATGCTTGCCTCTTCTTTTCTATGGCCTTCTTTAACTAGAGCTTATCAAAAAAGAATTGTAAAAAAGAATGTCATAATAAATAGAAAAGCATACTTAAAGTACCTAGATGATAAACAGCAAGAAATAAATGAAAGAAAATCTTTAGAACAACAAATAATTGTTGAAAATAGTCTTCCTTTAGAAGAATGTCAATCAATAATTTATAATCGTAAACGTAATTTATGGGAACGCAATATCGAAGATGATGACTTCTTATCAGTTAATATTGGTATTGGTTCAGAAAAGAGCATGATTGAAGTACCTGATTCATCAACTAAAGGATTTTCAATTGGTGATGAATCATATCTTGAAAAAGAATATAATAAAGTACTAGATTCAGCTAAATATATCGATAATGTTCCTTTAGGCTTATCTTTAGTAGATCATAAGATAACTGCTGTTGTAGGTAATAATATATTAACTAAATATTTCTTAGATGGAATATTCTTAAAAATAATGACATTTCATAGTTATCGTGATCTAAAAATAATTGTATTAACTAATGAAGATAATTCATATTTGTGGGAATATTTGAAAGTTATTCCACATTGTTGGGATAACTTAAAACAAAATAGATATTTTGCTACTAATCAGAAAGATATAAATATAGTAACATCAAATATTGAAAATATATTTAATGAAAGACTTGCATCCCAAAGTAAAAAAGATGAAGGTAGCGAACAAAAGAAAGAAGATGATGGTGCAAAAGCAGAAGGTGAAGCACCATATAAATCATTTAGAACATATTATTTGATATTTATTGATGATTATGAGAAAGTAAGAGATAATCCAACAATAAGTAAAATATTAAGATATAAAACTAATTTAGGATTTTCAATAATAATAAGGAATAATAAGTTATCTAATTTACCTAGTGAATGTAAAACTTTCATTGATGTTGAAAGTGATAAATCAGGATTGTTTGAAAGCGATATAACTGAAGACAATCAAAAAGTATTTAAAGCAGATTTTAATAGAAATATAGATATGTATGGTTGTGCTTTAAGACTTGCAAATATACCTATGAGAGCTGAAAAAGCTAAATATGAACTTCCAAGTAGTATATCATTCTTGACAATGTATAATGTTGGTAAAGTAGAACAATTAAATTCACTTGAAAGATGGCATAAAAATAATCCAGTTGCATCACTTGCAGTTCCGGTTGGTGTATGTCAAGATGGCGAATTATTTAATATGGATGCTCATGAAAAAGGCTGGGGTCCACATGGACTTGTTGCTGGTACTACTGGTTCTGGTAAATCAGAATGGTTAATAACTTATATTTTATCTCTTGCTGTTAATTTCCATCCTGATGAAGTACAATTTGTTATCATCGATTATAAAGGTGGTGGACTTGCACTTTCTTTTGAAAACAAACAAATGGGAATACGTTTACCACATTTAGCAGGTACTATTACAAACCTCGATAAATCAACTATTAACAGAGCGCTAGTATCAATTACGGCAGAACTTCAAAGAAGACAAAGAATGTTTAATGCTGCTCGTGAAAAATTGCATTTATCAAGCATGGATATCTATAAATATCAAGAACATTATCGTAAAGGTGAACTAGATGAACCAATAAGCCACTTATTTATAATTTCTGATGAGTTTGCCGAATTAAAATCACAAGAACCAGAATTTCTAAATCAATTAGTTTCAACAGCACGTATTGGTCGTTCACTTGGTGTACATTTAATACTTGCAACTCAGAAACCATCAGGTGTTGTAAATGATCAAATATGGTCTAACTCAAGATTTCATGTATGTTTACGTGTTCAAGATAAGTCAGATTCTATGGAAATGATCAAAACTCCAGATGCTGCTATGTTAAAAACAACTGGTGCATTCTACTTACAAGTAGGTTACAATGAATACTATGCACTTGGTCAATCAGCATATTCAGGTGCAAAATATCATCCATCTAATATTATTAAGAAAAAGATAGATGATAGTGTTCAAAAGATAGATAATCTAGGAAATGTAAAGGATACATATGAACTTCAAACTGAAGAAAAAACAGATAATACAGATCATGGCGAAGAACTTTTAAACATAGTTAAATACTTAAACGATATTTCTAAACAAGAGCACGTTCATGGTAAACAATTATGGCTTCCTAATATAAGTGAAACAATATACTTAGATGATGTAAAGAAAAAATATGGTTGGAAACCTACACCATACGTATTAAATACATGTATTGGTGAATATGATAATCCAGCGTTGCAACTTCAAAATCTATTGTCTATTGATATTGGTAAAAACACAGCTGTTTTTGGTGAAACTGGATCAGGTAAAGAGAATTTACTTACGACTATGATATGGTCATGTATTACAGAACATTCACCAGATGAAGTAAATTTTTATTTAATAGATTATGGTGCAGAAACACTAAGAGTATTTAGTAAATACCCTCAAGTAGGTGAAGTGGCATTTCAAAACAATCCAGATCAAGTAATAAGTACTATTCAATTAGTTCTAGATGAAATAGACAGAAGAAGAGGGTTATTTGCAGATTATGATGGAACATATGAATCATATATTAAAAACTCAGGTAAAAAGTTACCAAGAATTGTAGTTGTAATAAATGCTTGGGACATGTTTATCGATTCAGTCAGAAGAGTACCTGATGTACTAGATATAGTATTTAGAGATTCAGTTAAAATGGGTGTATCATTCATTTTATCTACTACAGTTAATAGTGCAATCAATGGACGTAGACTACAAAACATTGATAATATTGTTATGATGCATCTTGCTGATGATTATGGATATCGTAATATATCTAATTGTCCTAAAGAATTAATACCACATAATAACTTTGGTAGAGGTATAACTTCAATAGATGCAAATAATGAAACATACTGTGAATTTCAAACAGCATTTGTTACTAAACGTGATGACATTAATAAGCTTATAAAACTTAATGCTGATAATTTTAATAAGTTCTACAAAACTAGAGCTAGATCATTACCTAAGATACCTGAAAATGTTACATCAGAAGAATTAACAAAATTTATCACAAATATTAATAATATACCTGTTGGTTATAATTTCCATGAAAAAGATGTAGCTAAGTTTGATTTCTTAAGAGAAAAATTAATGTTAATATCTGTAAATGATATTAAACAAAACATTCAATCTATCTATGGATTTATAAATATTATCAGTAAAACACCAGGAACAGCTGTAAGGGTTGTAGACTTGTCTAAATTATATCAAGGATCAAATGTTGATATAAAACTATTTACTGACAAGTATGAAGCCGTAATGTTAGCACTAGATGAAGACATGAAAAAGAGAAAATCAACTCAAAATAAAACATTTAATATTATACTTGGTGCAGGACTTCTAAAAACAAGACTAACAGATCAAGGTAAAAATATTCTTACTGATTATATGAAAGATATTAATAATTATAATCTGGGAACGACTATATTAATTGATAATTATCAAAGATTAAGAACATTAAAGATAGAACCATGGTATGCACAAATAAATACAAGTTATGGTATTTGGATAGGTACCGGAATAGATACCCAAAATATTTATAATGTTAAAGATATTACCATGGAAGAAAGAAAACTACATTATGATGGTTTAGCATTCTTAATAGTAGATAGTGAATATCATATTATTAAGACAGTATTAGATGAGGAATAGTTATGGAATATAAGATATTAGTTAAAGTATATGTACCTGAGATTGAAGAAAATTATGAATTCTATATACCAATAAATAAGCATGTATATGAAGTGATAAAAGTACTAAATAAAGCAATAAATAATTTATCTGATAATATATTTCCGATAAGAAATGATTTGCAAATTTGCGATAGAAGGACTGGGGAAATATATGAAAATGGTGCATATGTAAGAAATACTCACATAGAAAATGGTACTCAGTTAATATTGTACTAATGTAAAGAAGTGTAAATTAGCACTTCTTTTCCTTTACCATCATAATAACTGGGTGTTAACATGAAATCAGAGTATAGGGATTACACATGCAATAGGAGGAGAAAATATGGCAGATTACCAAAATTTTACCAATGCATCAGTTGGATATGATGCAAGTGGATTAGATGATTATATCCATCAAATAAAAACAAATGTTATTGAAAAAACAGCTAATGATATTGAAACAGAAATGAATACTCAAATGAATGCAGTAAATGATTACTGGGTAGGTGCATCTGCAGAAGCATTCAAAGAATTAATGAAAAGTGATGTAGCCCAATTAAAGAAAGCATTTACAGCTATTGAAACTGGCCTTGAAAACAATTTACATACAATGGGTCAAGATGTAGTAAATAGTGATAATGCAATAGCACAAAGCATCACAAATGCACAAAATAATTAAAAGGGAGGAATAGGATATGGCATTACAAGAAACAACAGGAACATCAAGTGTAGCTTCATATACTTCACTAAATAAAGCAGCAGATTTAACTAGTTTATTTACAAGTAGAGCAAGTGGAGATGTATCAGTTGGCGGCGGATGGTTTGGAATCGGCGCAGGAGACACAATTGCAATTGATAAACAAGCAGCAGATACATTTGGTAAAGCTTTAGATGGTGTAATTGATAAAGGAAGACGAGACTTAGCAGAATTTGATAAAGCTAATGATTTAATTGAAACTGCCTTCCAAGGAAAAATAAAAGAATCAGCAAAAGCTCACGTAACTGCTGGAAAAGATTTATTACAAGCTTATTTAGACTATCTAGCAACTGAGAAGACAGTTCTTAAACAAGCAGCTGCATCATATGAAACAAATGATGCTGAAGCATCAAATTCTGTTACAACAGCTTCAGGTGAACTTACTGACACAGCTGGTAACATAAGAAGCCAATTAAATTAATTAAAACAAAAACTTATTTGATAAAAATAAGTTTTTTTGTGTAATAATATTTACATAATTTCTTGTCCAAATATATGTTTAATACTATACTTAGTATAGTAAGGTGATTATATGGGCGATGCTAGTAAAATAAATGAACTTTACAAAGAATTATTTCAATGTAAAAGAGAAAAAATATATTATGAAAGATTAGTGGAAAATTTAACATCTTCTGCTAGTAATATCAATAATTCAATTAACTCTATTGAAAATATAAGGAAAACAGTAAATGATTCTTATCAAATAAATTCAAGTGATGCACAATTATCAATTAGACTAAATAATTTGGATATAAATGTAAAAAACAAATTAAACGATATAAATAGTAAATATATACCAGAAGCAAATAATAAAATACAAGAACTTGGACAAAAAATATCTAAATTAGAAGATGATATTGAAAATGCATATAAAGAATTTTATAGTCAAGGAGTATAAATATTATGAATGAATTAAATACTGATATTACAATAGATACAAGTAATTTATTAGAAGAATGTTCTTATTTAAAAAGACGTTCTGAAGAACTAGAATCTGAAATAAATGAGTATTTTAAGATAATATCAAATATTAACAATGATAATTACTGGACTGGTCAAACAAGTAAGACATTTATAAGATTAACTATGAATGATAAACAAGAATATATTGATTACTGTAATTCACTTAAAAGGTTATTTGATAATTTAGAAAACTACACAAAGGGTTTCGAAGAAAAAGTTAATAACTTTGAAAACAAAACCCAAAATGATGAAAAAAAGAAATATGGTGATTAAATGAAAGTATATATAAGTAAAGGCAGTTTAATAGATAAAACTAATACTGACTTTGAAGATGCAATGAATGAATTAAGAAATGCATCATATAAATATTTTAGTGCTCCATCAGATTTTAAATATGCAAGTGAAATAAAAAATTTAAGAAGTGAATTATATTCGTATACAAGAGAACTATATAAACTTCAATATCTAATAAGAGAGCAAGATTATACTAATAGAAATTATTCATATAGTTCAGTTAGAAGAATGGAATATTCAAGTGAAAAGAAGATACCAAAAGCTAATGAATTAAATATAAATTTATAGTGTGGTGATTGTATGGCAATAGATTTAAAAAGTGCGGCAGTTGGATATGATCAAAGTGGATTAGAAGATTATATTAATCAGATAAAAATGAATGTTATTGAAAAAACAGCTGATGATATTGAAAAAGAAATGAATACTCAAATGAGTGCGGTAAGTGACTATTGGGTAGGTGAGTCAGCAGAAGCATTCAAGGAATTGATGAAAAGTGATGTAGCTCAATTAAAGAATGCATTTACAGCTATTGAAACTGGTCTTGAAAATAATTTACATATAATGGGACAAGATGTAGTAAACAGTGATAACGCAATAGCAAATAGTATAAATGCAATTATTGGTGGTACATCCGTTGCCAGTTCATCTATCGGAAATTCAGGTACACAATCTACATCAACTGATGTTTCAAGAATTATATCAGATGTTGACACAACAGGCACAAGCAATCAAGAAAACAATGCGCAATCATTAGCTCAAGAATCAACTTTATCAACTACAACACCAGTAACTGAAGAAATAAATGAAAGTGCAAGTGAAACAACAAGTGAAACTAATACGAGTAATGCTTCTCATGAAGATGATGATATTGAAACTTTAGATACATCTGAAACAGATAAATCACAAACAACAACATCTGAAGAACAAAGTGACAATCAAAGTCAGGATGATGATAAGCGACAAGATCAATCAACACAATCAAAGGATGATACGAAAACATCATCAACTGAAGAAGAAACACAAGAACAATCAGAACAAACTGATAAAGAAAAAGAAAACATAGCTGATACTACAGATAAAGAAGCTTCAACTAGTGCATCACAAACAACACAACCCGTAAATAGTACAGAATCAACTGAAACTACAGATAAAACATCAGAAACTAATAAGATGGAAGAACAATCAGTTGAAGTTGCATCGGCAAAATCTTCACAAGAGCAAACTCAACAAGCAACTACAACTCAAACTGAAAGTAAAGACTCGCAAACCCAAAGTATAGTATCAAATCCAAATTCGGCTGTATCAGCAGTTTCTAAAACAGATAGTAATACACTATCAAGCACGACAAGTAGTCCAAAAACAGAAGAATCACTTGAAAATCAAATGCCTTCAGAAACATTACAAGAAATGAAAAAACAAGAAGCCAAAGATGAAAAAGCAACAGAAGCTCAAGAAAGCTCTGCTGCATATGTAGAAAGTCTTGTCGGAAAGGGTGCAATTGAATATGGTTCAGCTACAGGTACACAATGTGTTGAATTATCAAAAAAAGTGGCAGCAGAAACTATAGGTGCCGACCTTTCTAATGCAGCTCTTGGTAATGGAGATCAAATATATAAAAATATTGCAGCAAATAGTAATGGTGCATATGAAGCAATAGATTATACCGATGGGATGGAATTAAAACCAGGTGATATTGTGTCTATGCGTGGGGCTTATCATGCAGATGCTCAAAGTGGAGTAACTACACCTGGATATTATGGTCACACTGGTGTTGTTACATCAATTAATCCTGATGGAACATACAATTTAGCTGAACAATGGGCTGGATCTGGAGTTGTAAAAGAAAGTGTACATACAATTCATGGCGGATTAGATACTTCTGATGGCATATATGGTGTAGCAAGACCAACAGGAATAACAAATCAAGATAGTGCCACAAAATAAAATATAACAAAATATTTATACATGAATTAACATCCATGATATAATACATTCAGGTGGTTTAAATGGTAAAGAAAAAAAATAAGAACACACAAGATAATGGCGAAATAAAATTTTATTCTAAAGAGATAAAAAAAGAATCAGAAAGTACAAATAATATAAAACTATTAATAGGATTTATTGTATTAGTTGCTATAATATCTTTACTTGTATATTTGCTATTTTATATTAATGCTAAATATGTAACTAAAGATAAATATCAAGATGAAACAACTACAACAACTACTACAGCAATTTATGATAATACAAAAACAACTGTATCTGAAATGTTTAAGATAACAGATAAACATTATTATGTATTTGCATATGATCCAGATGATACAGTAAATGGTTCTTATTATAGACAATTAGTTAATCGATACAGTGGTGATGTAAATGTCTATACGCTTGATTATACTATATCAATGAATAGTAAATATTATGATCCAAATAGTACAGAAAATACTAGTCCTAAAAATGCTAGTGAAGTAATGATTACAAAACCAACAATATTAGAATTTAAAAATGGCAAAGTTGTTAATTACATAACTGATAAAGATACAATCATTCAAACATTATCTTAATAGTAAAAAACTCTATTTAATAGAGTTTTTTATTGTTTTAATATATTAAATAAACAAAATTATGTTATACTTACCTTAGGGTGGTTAAGATGAAAAAAGATAAAGGAATAAGTATACAAATTGTAATTTTATTAATAATATCTTTTTCAGCATTAACCTATGTGATATCTTTATATATATTTAATAAAAAATATGATAATTCTTCTTTAAATGATATAAACGAGACTTATAAGCAGATAATAAATAGCTATTATGGTGAAGTTAATTCTGAGGAACTTGCTGATAGTGCAATATATGGAATGATGAATTATTTAAACGAAAAATATTCAATTTATTTAGATAGTGATAAAACAAGCTATTTAAATGATGTGCTTGATGGAACATATAAAGGAATAGGTATAACTATTCAACCAGATGAATCAGATAATATAGTAATACAATCTGTACAAGTTAATTCGCCAGCTGCTTCTGCTGGTATTAAAGAAGGAGATATCTTACTTCAAATAAATGATTTAACTATTACTAAGGATACACAAACTAGTGATATACGAGATATTATTGAAAATAATAGTGAAATAAATATAAAAGTAAATAGAGATAATAAAGAATATACATATAATATCAAAGTAGAAAATATATCTAATCCAGTTGTTTATAGTAAATTAATAGATAACTATGGTTATATTTATTTAGAATCTTTTTCTAACGATTCATATAATCAATTTAATGAAAGTTTAAAAAAATTAGAAGAATCTAATATTAAAGGTCTAATTATCGATTTAAGAAATAACACAGGTGGTTATTTATCAGAATGTATTAATATTGCAAGTATTTTCTTAAAAAATGGTAAAACAATATGTTATCTTGAAGGTAAAGATAATAAAAGAATTACTTTAAGTGATACAACAGATGAATATAAAACATATCCAATCGTAGTTTTAATAAATGGTAATAGTGCAAGTGCTAGCGAAATACTTGCAAGTTCTTTAAAAGAGACATATGGAGCAATATTAGTGGGTGAAAGAACATATGGAAAAGGTAAAGTACAAAATACAAGTACTCTATCAGATAATACAATGATTAAATATACAACAGCTTATTGGTATACAGCTAACAATAATAATATAGATGGTATAGGTTTAATACCAGGTTTTACTATTACAAATGATACTAATGATAATCAATTAGGTAAGTCAATAGATGTGCTTAATAAACTTACTGAGTAATTACATTTATCTATTATGTGTTATAATTACTAGGCAAAGGAGAATAATATGAAAGTAATCATCGCAGAAAAACCTAGCTTAGCGAGAAATATAATTAATGCAATTGGAAATATGAAACGTAATGATGGTTTTTATATAAATGATACATATATAGTAACTTGGGCATTTGGACATTTATTTACTTTATGTGACATTGAAGATTATCAAGGATATGAAAGTAAAGATAATAAATGGTCATTAGATAATATACCATGCTTTCCTACAAAATTTAAATTTAATTTAAAAAAAGATAAAAAGACAAATAAAGTAGACTCAGGTATTTTAAAACAATTTAATATTATAAAAAATCTTGTAAATCGCGATGATGTAACAGATATTATCAATGCAGGTGATGCTGATCGTGAAGGTGAAATAATTGTAAGATTAATACTTGAAAATGCCATAACTAAACCTAAAAATGAGTTAAGACTATGGTTACCAGATCAAACACCAGAATCTATTAATGAAGCCTTAAATTCTTTAGATAACGATTCTAAATATGATAATCTTGCTTCAGAGGGACTTGCTAGAACTTATATTGATTGGTTGTATGGAGTAAATTTAACAAGATATGCAACATTAAAGACGGGTACACTTTTACGTGTCGGAAGGGTCATTGTCCCTGTTGTTAAAGCTATATATGATAGAGATATGCAAATAGAACATTTTGTAAAAGAATTATATTATGGAATGATAAGTAATGAAAAAACAAAAGGTGAATTAGTTGAATTAAATAGTAAAAATAAATTTAATAAAGACGAACAGGATAAATGTTTAGAATTATGTAAAAAATATAATAGTGAAAAGGCTATAGTTATAAATAAAAAAGTAAAAAAAGATGTTTTAAAACCCCAAAAATTATTTAGTTTAACTAAATTACAAAATGTACTTGGAAAAAAATACAAAATGAGTATGGAAAAATCATTAAGTATTATTCAAGGACTATACGAAAAAGGGTATTTAACTTATCCAAGAACTAATTCAGAATATTTAGCAACTGCAGAAAAAGATAAAATTAAAACCATACTAGAAAGCATAAAAAAACTAGGATATCCTGTAGAATTTAAAGATAAAAATACTATTTTTGATGATTCCAAAATTGAATCACACTCAGCTCTAACACCAACATATAAAATACCTAATCCTAAATCATTAACTGAAGAAGAAATGCTTGTATATCAAACGGTATTTAAAAGATTTGTATCAGTATTTTGTACAAATGATTGTAAGATTGAAAAGACAGAAATAACTATTAAAGTAGGTAGTTATGAAGATTTTATTTTGAAAGGAACAGTGATCGTAGAACCTGGATGGACTAAGTTTGAATCTCCTAATACCAAAGATAAAGTATTACCTAATTTAAATATAGGTGATGAAGTAAATATTAATTTTAAGCCAAAAGAAAAAGAGACAACACCACCTAAGCACTATACAATCGAAACTTTAAATAATTATCTTATGAACCCATTTAAAGATGATAAAAAAAGACTTGAAGAAGAAGAAACGCATTCTGAAGATGTCGAAGGTGCTAGTGACACTGATGACTATAAAGCCATATTTGAAGGTTTAGAACTAGGTACTGAAGCAACACGCACAGGTATAATTAATAATGCAAGAGAGTCTAAATATATTAATCTTAATAAAGATGTTTATACTATATTACCTAATGGAATATTCTTGATAGAATCTCTTTCGCAAATGGGCATATCTATGGATAAATATAAGACATCAGAACTAGGTAAAGCTTTAAAACAGGTATATCATGGTGCGATAACTATTGATGATTCAGTAAACTTAGCCAAACAAGAAATACAAGAAGTATTTAATTCAAAAGATAATAAAGACACCACAGGTTTTTATGGAGACATAATAGGTGAATGTCCAAAGTGTCATAACAAAGTCAAAAAAGATCGTTACTCATATCGTTGTGAAAATTATAAAAATTGTGATTTTAAAATAAATTTACAAATATGTAAAAGAACAATAACACAAGATGAAGCCAAACAACTATTAGAAAATAAAGAAACAAATAGCTTAGATGGCTTTATCTCTAAGAATAATAAACCATTTAAAGCTAAATTAATACTCGAAGATAATATAGTTAAATTTAAATTTTAAATTTTTTTTAAAAATATATTGACTTGTTATATAGGTATGTTATAATAAAGGTACTTAGTAAGATAAGTAAAGGATATGATATATTTTATATATATTGTATTCGATTTATAGAATTTATTTCTACTATGTTAGAATAAGTTTTATATATGTAATTTGGTAATGTTGATTATTATTTAATATAATATTCGTATGTTTCTTATTACATGATTTTTAATTAATGCCTAGAATACCTTAATAGGTTTGTAACAATTACTAAGTGTTTGCGCAAATTTGAGAAAGAAAACTCATTATTATGTTACAAGATAGTTTATATAAACTGATAATTTATATGCTATTTATTCAAGAAAACTCGGAAAAACTTTGGTTTATCAGGCCAGAGTTTTTTTGTGTCTATACATTTACAATTTAATAAACCTAATATATAATTAAATTAATATAAAGGGTGTGTGTGATATGAGCAAAAGAATAACACGTAATAAACATAATGTTGATATTTTAATAGTTCTTGCTGTCTTTTTTGTATTTATAATTTCTTTAATTTTTATATTAAATAATGCTTTTGATGGTAATTCATATAATTATAGTAAATTTTTTGATAATACTAATATAAATCTTAAAAATAATTTAAAGAGCGTTTTAGAAAGACAAAAAGATATAGATAAACAAATAAAAGATAATGCAGCTAATGGAGGTTATACTCTAGATAACCCATTAATAATAGAAAACCCTTATGAAATAAGTCCATTAACAGCATTAATAATATTTAATACTGATAATGATACAAGTGTTAAACTAGATATTAATGCTACATATAATACAATTATGGAAAAGAGTAAAACACATATTATACCGATATATGGATTACTTAGTGATGCAACTAACTATATAACATTAACATTAGATGACGGTACTAGTAAAAATATTGAAATAAAAACTAAACCATATAATGATAATATATATGGATTATCTATAAAAGATTTAATACAAAATAACGATTCATATTTTGTATTGGGTAATATTAACGATAGTACATCATATCTACGTGGATTTGATCATAATAATTATTTAAACTTCTATTTAAATTTAGGATATCTTGATGGTATAACATTTTATCGTGAAAAATTTGTAGTATCATATAATTCCCAAAATTCTCAAAATAGTTTATTACAAGATTTACGATTAGAAATGGATTATTTTGGTAGAATATATACAATAAGTACAGATTTATCAGATATAAATTATAATATTAACTTAACAAATAATGATAATGTAGATTATATTGGTAATGGTTATAGTTTCTATGCTGATTTAACTTCTAATTATAACCCAATAGATGAAGTAGATAATATATCATATACACCAAAAACTAAATTAAATATTAATGATTATATAGAATCACTTAAAACTGCTTATATATTTAATGGTAATTATAAATTAAGTACTAATGGAGAATATATAACATTTGATTTTGGTAGTAACTTCCCAGCTGATATGTTAATACTAACAACAGATGGTGAATTATATAGTTATGATATAGCAAATACTAATATAATAAAAACAGATATAACAGGTACAAAAGCTATATTCTTAAAATATGCAGATGATTATTATACAATAATGACTAATATTGAGTGAACTTAAATGTTCACTTTTTTATTTACTATTTTTAATAAATAGATTATTATAAAATTTAATTTAAGTAAAAGAGATGAGTTAAATGGATGAAATAGTAAAAAGTGCACCAAATAATTATGTATGTGTAAAATGTAAATTAAAAAAGTTATTAGATAATAAAGAAGAATATTTCATAATACCACGTGAATTATCTATTGGTAAGTTAAGAAATGATGGTGTTTTTGTCGTAGAAGATACGCTAGAAGAATTAGAAAGTGTTGATAAAAAAATACTTGGTAGTAATAATACAGTATTTTATTTTGAACCAGTATCTATATCAGAATTAACTAATATGTATCCTAAGTGTAAAGGTGATATGAGTAAAGCATGTAAATATTTCTTAGATATAGCTCATAAAATAAATGTGTTATATAGAAATCCTGATACTTTAGAAATAAAATGTTATTCATTTCCTTTAGATGATAAATTATTAGCTAAAGATTTAGATGCTGAAGAAGATGATGAATATGAAGATAATGAAGATAACGAAGAAAATAAAGATATATATATAAATAATGGTGATAATGATACAAGAATTAATCGTCTTCAATCTATTAAAAGAAAAGATTTAGCTAAATATTTAAAAGAAAGAATAATTGGTAATGATTCAACAATGGATGATATAAGTACTGCAGTTGTTTCTAATTTTCGTGCTAAAAACCCTAAGTTAATTAAAAATTTCTTATGTGTAGGACCAACAGGTTCAGGTAAAACAGAAACATTTAAATTAATTGCTAAATATGCAGGAATACCATTATCCGTAATAGATTGTAATCAATTAACTGCTGAAGGTTATGTAGGTAAAGGTGTAGATGATATATTTAGAACAGTACTTGCAACATGCAATTATGATTTAGATTTAGCTAATAGATCAATATTAGTCTTTGATGAAGTAGATAAAATAGCAAGCCGTGGAGATAGTGTAACTGATATAAAGGTACAAGAAGAATTATTAAAAATACTTGAAGGTTTTAAATTCCAAGTAAATTTAGATTCACATGGTAAACAAGCAGAAGTAGATACAAGTTTTATGATGAAGGTTGCATCAGGTGCTTTTAATGAATTATTTGAAGATACTAAAACAAATAAAATTGGTTTTGGTTCTAGTAATACTAAAGAAGAAAAGAAAATAAAAGAATTAACTGATGAAGATATAATAAAATATGGATTTTTACCAGAATTTGTTGGAAGATTCCCATTAATATATACATATAAGAAACCAGATATGAATACCCTAATACAAATATTAAAAACATCTAAAAATAGTCCACTTAAATTAGAACAAGAAAGATTAAAAGAAGAATTTGGTATTGATGTTATCTGGAGTGATGATTTTATTAATAAAGTAGCAGAGAAAGCTAGTGCTTTTAATGCAGGTGCAAGAAGTCTTGATCGTGTAGTTAAAAGTTCATTTATCAAACTTGAAGGGGCCCTACTAGATGCTAAAGATGATGGAGATTATATTCCAGATAAATTAGAAATATCTAGTGATATCTTAGATAATAAAGATGATATTAAATTAAATGATGTCGCAATAAGAGTAAGAAAGTAATTGACTAATAAATTTAAATTTATTAATATTATAACGTATTAAGGAATGGTGATATTATGGGAAGAGCTTATGCTGTTCGTGAAAAAAAGATAAAAGAAAATGGTGCATCTAAAGGTAAATTATATACATCATATGCTAAAGAAATATTTGCATGTTGTAAAAAAGGTGGAACAGATATCGAAGCTAATAGCTCTTTGCGTCGTTTAATTCAAAAAGCAAAAAAAGATCAAATACCACAAGATATAATAAATCGTGCAATTGATAAAGCATCAGGTGCTGGTAAAGACGAGTATCATGAAGTAATCTATGAGGGATTTGGTCCTGGTTCTTCTACATTTATTATTAAAACTTTAACAGATAATGTTAATCGTACAGTAGGTGAAGTGCGTGCAGCTTTTAATAAAATGGGTAAAAGTTTAGGAGTAACTAATTCGGTTTCATATAACTATGATAATTTATCTATATTTAGTTTTAAGGGATTAAGTGAAGATGAAGTATTAAATGCTTTAATAGATGCAGGAGTTGAACCAATAGATGT
>OMVK01000026.1 GCA_900314465.1 uncultured bacterium
AAATCCATGTTTATCTATTAGTTATACTAAATATTTAATATCTTTTGCACTAATTTTATATTCAAAAAGCAAAGCTTCAATTGACATGCCATTTTTCCTTTTTCTTATATATTTATTCTGTCATTATAAGTTAATTTTGACATAATAAAACCTCGTTTCTATTTTGTCCAAGAAACGGGGGTTCATATCATAAAGATATAACTCTTTTTGTTATTATATATATTATTAATTTAAACTTGATATACCAGCAGCTAAACCTGTAGCTGATAGAATAATAAATAATAATATAACCATTATAATTAAGAAGCAGAAATAACTACGTGCAAAATTCTTTAAGTTTACATTTTTAGTTCCACCAAATGAAAATACTAAAAGTAGTATAAATCCTACTAATGGAATAGAAAATAATAATTCATAACCAAAGTAACCCCACATACTAATTGGTTTATATTCTTCAGGTATATTATTAAAATTACCTCCCATATTATTATTCATATAGCACCTCTCATTCTATAAATCAAACTTTATTGATTCTAATATAAGTATAATAAGTGTATATATTTATTTCAATAATATATATGAATTTGCAAATATAAAGTGAATGTGATATAAATATAAGTGAACTTGAGAAATCAAGCTCTGTGACTTAATAAATCAATATGAACTTTGGATGAATGTGATTATAATGCACATTTATTGTGTTATAGGGAGGTTCATATATGCAAAACTGCAAAGATTATCTAAGTCACATTAAATCAAAGAGTTTTAATGAAGTACTTTTTTCTTACATAGATAAAAGTTGACATAAAGATTCTGAGATTTATAAAAGTGTCGATATCGATAGAAAATTATTTTCTAAGATAAGATGCAATCGTAATTATATTCCGAGAAAGAATATAATTATTAAATTGTGTTTAAGTTTAAGACTTAATAAGGCTGATTTTAATAAATTATTAAATTCAGCAGGTTATGCTTTGAGCGGTACTACATTTGACAGTGTAATCATATATTGTTTGGAACATAACATATATAGCATTGATCAAGTGAATACTTATTTAGACACTTTTTGTAATACCTCTTTGTAGGTATTTTTTTGTTTATAAAGAATTTATTAAATTAATTAAATATTTTATATTTATATAAAGTTATGATACAATAACTTTATATTTTTTGTGAGGTAATATTTATGAATAATTTAAGATATTCTTGGAGACAAATGAGTAATGATTATTATGCTAGTTATTTTAATGATAAAGATTATAAAGAAGGAAAAAAGTTTATTGTCATAGATAATAAAACAGGTAAAAAATATATATTTCCTAAGATAGAAAAAAGAAAAAGTGATGATAATAAAATACATGATTATAATACTTTAGATAGTGATTTACGTAATGAAGAATTTATTGCATGGGCTATTTGTACATCTAAAGATTTTATTAAACATGTAAATAATTCTTGGTTAACTAAGAATGTAGTTGAATATATAGTAAGTAATTATGAATACCCAGAAATATTTACTAATAAATGGAATAATAATTTACAAAGCATCATGAATCAAGAATTATGGAATAAAGCATTTAAAAGAAATAATAATATTATTAAATATATACCTAATGAATATATTAGTGAAGAAATGATTAATAGTTTAAAAAGTATTAAAAATCCACCAATAGATAATATAGGTTATGATAAATTAACACCAAGTTTATTTGAAAATATGTATTTTAATAGTGATAATGAATATAAACTTATATTAATACCACCAGTACCTGAATATAGTTTTGTTAATCCAGTTTATGATGAACAAATTAAATCTTTAATTACTAAAAATATAGCAGATGATATTTTATCTATTAATATAAGAACTATTTGGTATATACCAGAACGTTTTATATCAAGAGAAAATGCTGTTAAAGCTATGATAAAAGATATATCATTAATTAAATATGTTCCAAGTAAGTATCAAACAATACGTTTTCAAAAGAAAGCTATTGATGAAAGACATGATTATATAGGTTTAATAAATCCAAGTGTTTTGAGTGATGAAATGATCTATTATGCTTTAAGTAAGAAAGCATCATCTTTTAAGTACATCCCAGAAAGTAGATTAACACAAGAAATATGTGATTATGCGATTGGTCTTTCAGGTAAAGTGTTAGAATATGTCCCTGATAAATTTAAGAATCCTAGATTATGTTTTAAAGCTATTGTAAGAGATCCTGGTGCAGCTAAGTTTGTCCCAGTAGAATATTTTACTAATGAGTTTGTTAATGCTTTAAATGAATACGATCTTGATTATCCAGTTAAAGATCGTAAATATATCGAAGAAGCAATATTATCAAATAAAAAGCCTAGTAAAGTAAATACATATGATATAGATAGTAATTATGCAAATATAAAACTTGATTCAGTAAAAGGATTATTATCTGCTTTACCATTAAAATTACTAGATAGTTATAATATTAAAACTGTTGGTGATTTAATAAATTTATCAGATAATGATGATATCTTAAAAGCTATTTTAAAATATTCAGAGTATCCATATGAAGAAATAGTTGGAGTAATTGGATTATTAAGATATAAATACTTAGGAATTGAACCTAATATTGATTTTGCTGATACTGGTGATATAAATAAAGATATGATAAACTTTTGTACACAAATTGGCTTAAGTTCTAGATCTACATCAATTTTATGTAGAAATGATATTTCTTTAAAACAATTATTTAATATTATGCGTCGTCCAGATAGAGCAGAAGTATTACACGGATATAGAAATGCTGGTGTAGCCGTAGTACAAGAAATAATACTTAAAACATTAATTGCTTTAGATTACTATGATGAAAAACAAAAAAGAGAAAAAGATAATAATAAAGAAAGAATAAATGAATTAGAAAAAGAACTTAATAATATTAATATGCAAATACAAAAATTAAATACAAGAGCAAATGAAATAACTAATGAACTTAATGAAAATTCAGAAGATATGAATATTAGTCGTACTTTAAAATAATATCATGAATATATATATTCATGATTTTTTTATATATAGCTATTAATTAAAATTTATTTTAATTGATATATGTATAAGAAAACATATATATTTTTTTGTTAATAATTATTATAATTATAAAAGAATAGGTATTTTATATGAATAATAAATGTAAAAGAGAAAGATAGTGGTTTTATGTTTAATAATATTAAAAGAGTAATATATTTTATATTTATATTAATTATTATTTTAGGTAGTAGTAATATATATGCTGTTGTAAGTCCTACATATGATTTTTATGTTAATGATTATGCACATATCTTAAGTAGTGATACTCATAATTATATAATGGAAAAAAGTAAAGAATTAGATAATTCTAGTGGTGCACAAAT
>OMVK01000029.1 GCA_900314465.1 uncultured bacterium
AATTAAATTATATATTTTTTTCATAAATAACTCACTAGAAAAATTATAACATATAGGTAATATAAAAAATATAAATTAGTGTGAAAAATTTTCGAAAATGTTACATTCTTAAAAATAAATAATTAGGGAAAATGTTACATTCACAAATTTACTAGAAATATTAATTGTTATTTTAATAATAATTAGGGAAAATGTTACAAAATATAGTAAAATATCTTCTTGTTAAACAAGGAGGTTTTTTATATATGTTAAATGAAAAGGAAAAGAAAAAATATGAAATTATTGAGAAAGTAATTAACGGCTTAATAACTAAAAAAGAAGCAATGGTAGAATTAAACTTAACTAGACAGCAAATATATAGATTAGTTATTAAATATCACGCTGATGGAGAAATAGGATTTTCGCACAAAAACAAAAATAAAACACCAGTAAACAAAAAAGATGAAAACTTAATTAAAGAATTAGAAAAACTGTATTTAGAAAAATGTTATGATTTTAATTTTGAACATTTTTATGAGAAGAAAATTCTTGGAAATTATGATATATCTTATGATGTTATGTTAAAGCGATTTACTGAAGATGATATTATTTCTCCGCTTGCTCATAAAAAAACTGTTAAGTTATACAAAGAAAAAATGAATGAAGTTATTAAAAAGGATAAGTCTGATATTAAAGAAGAAAAAGTAGAACTTTTTAAATCAAGAATAATTGAAGCAGAAAAAGCCCATCCAAGAAGATCAAGTAATCTATATTTATTTGGTCAAGAAGTACAAATGGATGCATGTAATAAAATGTGGTTCGGTGGTATTCCATCATTTTTACATTTGGCTGTCGATATAGCCACAAAGAAAGTCTTATTTGGCTGGTTTGAATATGAAGAAATAACTAGAGGATATTTTGTAGTATTATTTAATCTAATTATTAATTATGGAATACCTGCAAAGATTAAAGCAGATAATCGCAGCACATTTTCTGCTAATAATGCTAGAGATAAAGAGAAAAAGGTATTTATGACACAATTTGGGAAGGTATGTGAAAGATTAAACGTTGTTTTATATACAACAAGTATATCAACTGAAAAAGCAAATGTAGAAAGAGAAAATAAAACATTTAAAGATAGATTAATTGCTGAACTAAGATATGAAAATATAATAGACATAGATGAAGCAAATAAATATTTAAATGAAGTGTTTATACCTGAAATGAACAAAAAATTTTTTTATGCAATTGATGAAGAAAATTCTTTGATGAGAGAAAATACTTACACAGAAGAAGAATTAAAACTAATTATTTCAGAAAGAAAAGAAAAAATAATTGATAATGCTTCTTGTATTAGTGACAACCATAATTATTACATTCCAATTAATTTGGAAACGGGTGAGGTTACCAATTTTCAAAAAGGAACAAAATGTACTTTAATAATAGATTATGATGGTGAATATATAGGTGAAATAGAAAATCGTTATTATAAAATGTTAAAACTAGAAAATAGAGATTCAGTTATGAAAAAAGAATCTGAAGTTAAAACAAAAGAAAAAGAACATCATAAATATGTTCCACCTAAAAATCACCCTTGGAGACAAAATATGATGCTCAAACATTAATCAATGAGGGCTCTGCCCTCAAACTCCCGAGGTTTATCGCTTCGGGCTTCCAAAAAAGAATATAATCTTTTTTGCATAGCATTACCTAAGTGCTCAGGTTGCTCCTCAGCATTGCCTTATCCCCTCAAGTAACAAATATTATTATAATTATTAACAATAAAAAGTCAATAATTAAAAGTGTAACATTTTCCCTAATTATTAGAGTAATTATTATAAAAATAACTATTTTAAAAGTTGTAACATTTTTGCTAATTATTACTTATCTTTTTATGTAACATTATTGCTAATTATTCACATAGGTAATATAAAAAATATAAATTAGACTTATTGTATACTTATTTATTAACAAAAAAGAAAGAATATAATTCACTTCTTTCTAAATATTTTACTTTATTTTCTACTATTATCTCTTTTATAATTTTCATCACAAATATGTGATATTGCTGAATATGTTTTATAACATATAGCATCATCACACACTAATTGTGATTTCATTTCTTCATTATTATGAAATCTATAAGAATCCGCAGTTACATCGGAATCATACCATTTACCATCTATTAATACTTGATTCCAAATATGCCCGCCTTCCTCTTTCTTACCTCCACCTTGAACACAAAGTGCATCAATACCAATAAGACTTAACATTTGTTGTAAAAATTTAGAATAACCTTCACAAACTGATTTACCATATAATACTGGTCCAATTAAATTTTGATTAATTATTTTCGTCATCTTAACTGAATCAAAATCATAATAAACATTTTTAGCAATATAATCAAATATTTTATAAAAGCCATCAATTTGATCTTTAATATCTAATTCTTCTATTATACTATAAAATTTATTAAGTATTTTTTTATAATCATCTACGCTATAAATATCATTAGTAATAGAATTTATTTGTTCTAATTTTAACTTTTCAGATGGATCTACATGATAATATTTTCCCATATTATCATAAAAATGCTCATACTCTTTTGCAAAACGTGAAAATTGTCCAACAGAAACTTCTTTAATATTATACTTAGTTAATAAATCATTCAATTTATCTAATGGTAATTCACTTACTTTATCAACTTGAACAACTAAATCTGAATCTTTAATATCTATTTTTTCTAAATCAGATAAAAATACAATAACTTTAATATTTTTAGATATATTATTTTCAATTAATTTTTTATATTCATCATTACTTCTAATACGTATATATATATCTTATCTTCATATTTATTTAAATCAATATGGTCACTTAATTTTAAATAATCATTTATATTTGAAAAATATAATTTAAATGCTTCTTTATCATAATTATAAATATTTTCTAAGTCTTCTTTTATATTCTCGTATTCTTCATTGCTTTCATCAAAAAATTCTATATTATAATGAATAAATTTAATATGATATTCATTAGGAATATCGCCATACCAATATGTTAGTACTTTACTTTTTAAATGAAACATACAATACCCCCTTATCTTAGTTTTTTCTTGTATAAGCTTTTATTTTTTCATATGTACTGAGACTACTAGGAACACTTTCACATATTAATAATGAATTCCCTTTACCTATCAACTTATATTTTTTATTAGGTTCTAAATTTGAATGAGCTACATTTATTCTTTTAAAATCATCTGTTTTAACTTGAGAAGTATTACAATAAAAATTATTAATTAAATTTAATATTTTTTCTTTATTACTTTGAAGCATTTTTATCTTTCCACTTCTACTAGCTGGACAACATACAATCATATTTGTTATTTCATCAATTGATTTTAATAAAGCTTCGATATCTTTTTTATTATAAATATTAACTGAACCATCCATCTCTTGAATCATATATAATAATTCACGTTTATCAGCATATGTAAATTTAGGTAATGCTAATCTTTTTTTATTATCAACAGATCTTATGACATTACCAAAAATAGGCTCTTCACCAAACATATATATCCTCTCTTTCAAGTTAGATATTTTATCATAAACATTTAACATAAACAAATTAATTAATAATTTATAATAAATTTTATATAACTATTAATAATATTATATAGGTGATATCATGAATAAGAAAAATATATATAGCTGGTGTACCTAGAAGTGGTAAAACTACATTATCAAGAATGATTAAAGAAAAATATCCAGAATATAATGTAATTTCCTTTGAAGCATTAAGAAATGGATTTATAAAGACACAACCAGAATTACACATGAATAAAAGAAGCAGTGATGCAAGAAAAAATATACTTTAAGTATTTTATTATAGAATATGCTAATTGGAATAAAAAAATTACAGGACTTCCTTCACTAATAGATGGTGATTTTACTTCAATTGAAAAATTAAGTGAATTAGATATAAATGATAATATTATTATTTGTTTAAGTAATAATTATATAAGTGATCAAGAAATATTTAATAATATTATTAAATATAGTAATAAAGGTGTTTATTCTTATGATTTTACTAAAGAAAAAGTTGAAAGCTTTTTTAAAGGAATATCTAAAGATGCTGAAATAAATTATAGACAATGTTTAAAATATAATATTAAACATTATGATACATCTAAGAATAGAAATGAAGTATTGAATAAAATAATAAATGATATAGATTAATATTTATATAAGTAAAAACAGATAAAGATTATTTTCTTTATCTGTTTTATATTACTATTTAATATAAATTTCTATTTAAAAAATCATCATATAACCATTCCGGTCCAACATCTAATATATTTATTAATTCATCTACTAATTCTTTTTTAGACATATGATTTATATATTTAACTACTTTTTCATATTCTTCATCACATTTATTTTCATATTCTTTTTCTAATCTTTTCTGTTCTTCTTCATAATTAATTGCTTCTTGTGGTAATGCCTTAAAATATGTAGCAACTATATGTTTACATATTATTCTTTTTCCGTTAGCAAATGGACAATCACAAGTAGATTTTCTAGGATGTAATATATTTAAATAAACATGATAATTATTTGTACCTTTAACAATACCATAATATTCATTATCATTTATCTTATTGATTTTAATAACTTTATTATTCTTATAATAGTCTAATCCCTTATAACACGAATTACTACTTGCTACTGATAATATACCCATACTCATATCTCATTCACTTTATAGGTTCTAAATATATTATTTCTTTACCTAACTTTTTAGCATATTCTATTTCTTTACTTGTAGAATTACCAATATAACCATTAATATTAACTACATAAATAGCATCACTTATATCTATCTTTTTATAATGTAATTTAGATAATATATTTATATCACTATCACTTAATTTATCTATACTATAAATACATTGAATAACTATATATTTATAATTTATTTCTAAGTATTTAGCTATTTCTATCATTTTATCTTGATATTTCATACTTCCACATATAGTTACTATTTTATTCATATATTAGTCTCCATTATTTATTTAATACTTTATCTTCAAATCTATTAGCTAAATCTATTAAATAATCTTTTCTTTTTAATTTATTAAGCCATTCTTTAGGAATATTATCTATTCCATATATTATACCAGCCATAGAACCAGCAATAGCACCAATAGTATCAGTATCATCACCTATATTAGTAGATGCTATAATAGTTTCTTTATAAGAAGTAGCATTTAATAATATCCATAAAGAACATTCTAAAGTATCTACTACATATCCAGATGATTTAATAGCATGTATCTTATATTTAGATATATCTTCTTTTAATATTCTATTATATTTAGATATTGTATCTTCATCATAATAACTATAATCTATTTTTTGTATTAATTTATATGCATCATATTTATCTTTACCATCTAATAAATACATTACATATCTAACATATATATAACAACCTAATTTACATATATTATTAGCATGTGTAAGCATTGATAATTCATTAGTTAATTTAATTATTTCGTTTTCTTTTAGCTTTCTATAATATGAATATAAAGCAACTGGTAACATTCTCATTAATGAACCATTACCACATGATTTTTCTCCGATAAGTCCACATTCAAGTGCTTTTGTTCCACCAGCATGTCTTTTAATTGCTCTAAGACAAGTAACACCAACATCAAATGTCTGATTATTAGGAGTATATTCATTTTTTATAATCCATTTTTCCCATTTATCCATGATATCTTCATAATCAAACTTACCATTTTGTATGAAAGAATCAATTGTAGATATTTCCATTGATGTATCATCACTCCAAGAACCTGCATCTTGCCCTGTTTTACTAGAACTAATCATTTGTAACACAGGATGCTCAAGTAAACGCTCTCTTGAAAAAAATTCAGTAGGTACACCCATAGCATCACCAACAGCATGACCTATTATACTATCAACAAACTTAGACATATTATTACTTCCTTTATAAAAGATTATAACATATATTAATAGCTATATATAAAAACAGATATAATTATTTATACCTGTTTTATTTTTAATAATATATTTTTTATTTCTAAGTACTTATTTTTAAGATCAATATTATCTATATTAGAATATTTAATAAATTCATTATAATATTCATCTATACCATTTTTATTTACTCGATCATTTATAATATATTTACTTATATTAATCTATCTTTCCATATTAATGTAACAAGACATTGTGCAAGTATTTTATTAGATAAATTACTTTTCTTATATAAGTCTAATACTAAATATACCTTTATCTTTATCACATATTACTACTTCAGCATCATCTGGTATTATTACATCATATAAAGTATTACCACGATGAAGCAATCTTAATATTTTATCTTCACTACTAAAATTAAAACCACCCATTTTTTCAGGATCAACTTCATCTTTATTCCAATTAATAGCAATATTTACTTCATCTATTTTATAAATAAAACCGTTAGCATTTGATATATTACCATCTACTACTTTAACAAATTTTTTCATATTTATCTTCTACTACTCTTACTAATATTTAAAGCATCATTATGAATAAATTCTTTTATTTCATCATCATTCATATATTTAGTATTTCTTCTGATAAAACGTAATGTTTCTTGTGGAGTAAACTCACTTAATATAATATCTATATCTTCATCAGCGTTATATTTTTTTAAATCAGATAAAGCATATGTTTCTTGTAGACAAGATGCTACCTTAATAAACTTTTGTGATTCAAGATAATAAAGCATATATGGATTTAATCTTGCACGATTAACAAAACGTGTACGATCTAGTGCATCAGCATCTTTAAGTATCTCAGCATACTTTCTTAATTCATCTATATCTTTATCATTAACTCCATAATGCATACATATTTCTCTAAATATATAATCTAAATTTGTTCTACGTCTATCAACCTCATGAAAAGCAATTAAAGCTTGAATCTTTGCAATATCTTCGGGACTATATTTACCATTTAATAACTCTGGAACAACATTTGCACTAGCTATAGCATGTTCTTCATTACCATCACTATCCCTTGCAACATCATGATATTTAGCAGAATACGCAAGTAATTCTAAATTATGTTTATCACTAAATAAATTACTATTAAGTAATATCGAATATAATAAAACATCTTTTATATGTCTTGGTCCATGTATTTTATGATCATAATTAACATGTTCATTATCTATTTCACTTTCAATTTTATTAAATAATTCATAGTTATCTTTATTTAACATAGAAAGTATATCTGATACGGTATATTCATCTATATTTAAAGACTTTATAGTATTTGAATAAAACTTATCATATGCATTAGTATTATCTTCAGATTTACATAAATAATTAATAATTGAACTATCTTTCATAAAATCGCCATCTATAAAGATTATAATACTTATTTTTTCTTAATTAAATTATATTTAATTAAACTAGTGATAATAATGACTAAACCAATAAATATAAATAAATAACCTATAGGTATTAAAAAGAAATTTTCATGTAATAACCACTTTCATCAATATATTCAAATGTTAAATTCTTAATAATAAATAATATTACACCAAATATCATTAATATAGCTCCTATAGATATAGTAATAAGATTCATTTTAGCTCTATTATTTTCACTATCATTATTTATTAACTTTCTTTCAATATCACTCATTTTTTTCATCCTAAAATCAATTCATCTAGTGAGATATGAAATAATTTAAATATTTCAATAAGTATTTCTATATCGGGCAAATTCTTATTATTTTTCCAATTAAATACGGCTTGTCTAGTAACATGTAATTTATTAGTAAATTCATCCTGTGTTAATTTATTATCTTTTCTCATTTTAATTGTTTTTTTTGAAAAATCCATTATTTCCATCTCACATATTAATTTTAGAACTGGTTATTATTATTATTTATAAAGAAAGTATTACTTGCATTATAATATGCAAGTAATACTTTACCGGTTATAAACAATATATATAAAAAGCAAGTAATTTAATACTTGCTCAGATAGATAATATTAATTATCATTATCAAAATTATCTTTTATTTTTGGATTATAACATCCCTGACTTGAATCTATTATCTTAGATTTTAATGTATCTGCATTTTTAGAATAAAATATTTCTTCATCATTATTATAAGTAAAACCACCAGGAATATAAAACATAGACTGATCAGGATATGTAACATAATTTTCATAATATGCAAATAAGTATGGTATTTCTGAACTAAATCTACTTGAAACATTTATTGTTGCGGAACCATTAATTGCTTCAATTCCAATTGTTGTATCACTATCTATTTGATTATATTTGCTATCTAAGAATTTTTCCCAAGTCATGCCACTTCGATATTTTACATATATAACTGGATAATAATAGGCTACCGTTGGATTAAAGAAATATAATACTGCTGAATCAGTTTTACCATCTTCATCAATACCATAGTCATAATAGCAAAATTCTTTTACTGTTTCTTCAATTTCTACATTTGAGCTTACATCTATTGTTAATGTATCAAGTGCATATGTAGCAAGTGGTAATAATGATACAAGTAATACAAGTATCAAAATCTTACTTCTTGTATGTTTCTTAAGTATTACAAAAGCTATTACTCCAAATACTTCTATGATTAACATTGGTATAGCACTTTCAATACCTGTTTTAGGATTTTCTATTACTTCAGTTTCATCTTTGTTTAATAAATTGATTGCAAAATTTTTACTTTCTGAATATCCATCTTCAAGTTGTTCATCAGATAATTCGTTTTTATAACTAACAGTTAAATAAACTATCTTGTTTTCTCCTGCTTTTACTATATCTGAATCATCATCAAATGTTAATTCATAAGTCATATAATCACTTATATTAGTTATATTTTTATTTGATATTATATAATCTTTATTTGATTCATTTTTAATATTAATTTTATATTTTACATAATCATCTATTTCTGTAAATTTAATATTAATATAAGCAGTTAAATTATCATGTTTAATTGTTTTTATTTCTTCTGCACCATCAGATTTTTCCATTAAATTTGCATCACTTATATATACCATTTCTTTTGCATATATATTACTACTTATACTAAATATACATACAAATAGAAATAAGTATATAAAATATTTTATTTTATTCATACTCATCATCCTACCTTTACATACAATTATATATACATATATATATATATATATATATGCAATAAGATAATTGATACTTTACACTTTTTATATATTACTTATTTATTTCTTTTATTATAGCCGTAAATTTTTAGACTAATTTCCGTTTTTTTGACGGTTTTTTTCTTTTTCAGAT
>OMVK01000030.1 GCA_900314465.1 uncultured bacterium
GGTATATTCCTAACAAACATTATAATATATTTTTTTATAAAATTAAAACATATGACTATATATTTACTTATTTTACTAATTATATCTAATACTTTATTAGTTTTGTTTTTAGATATCTTATTATTATTATTATTTATATTATTATTAGATTTAGTAGTTTTACTTTTTTTACTAGTCTTGCTAGTATTTTGTTTATTAGTAGTATTCTTACTAGTATTATATTTTTTATATGTAGATTTCTTATTATATTTTTTCTTTCTATTATTCTTTTTATTATCTATTTTAGTTTGTACTCTTTTTTTATTTTTCTTCTTTGCCATTACTTTCACCACCAAAATATAATTTATCAATTATTTCTAAATAATCTAATCTTGGTTGTATCTTTTCTTTAATTACATATCCTTTATTCTCTATATAAGAAAAAGGAATACTTTTTCTCGTATTATTATTATTTATAAAATCTATGATATCATTACCATCTAAATAGTAATATTTATCATTCATACGTATTATTAAGAAAGATATACCCCCATGTCTTATAACGCGTTCTATATGTTTATACTGGTGTGGATGTAAGTTTTCTAAAGGAAAAGATGTCTTATTCTTAGTAACTTTAGCATCAAAGTCTATATATTTGCCTTTATATATTCCATTATAATCAAGTGTACTAGGTTCACTAAAAAAAGCTTTAGTAATTTCTATTCCTTTATTAGTATATTTACTTTCAACTATTTGTATAGGAGTAGGTTTCTTATAAATAACAGCTCTATCTATTTCTAGATAATATTTATTACTTATATTTATTAAATCTTCTAAATCAAGCCCACGATTAGCATAATTAATAGTCTTATTATAGTTTTTAGTTAATCCACCTGGATAATTCATATAAACACCTATTGATTATTATATATTACTTATTATCTTTTTTCTAGAAAAATAATATAACATATTTAAGTATTTTATTATATAAATTAATTATTAATATTAAGCATAATATTTATATAATTGAATTAATATTTAAAAAATAATATAATCACAAAGAAGAGGTGACATTCTATGAAAGTAGAAAGTAGTAATCTAGAGACTATTGCCGTAAGACAAAGTCAATATCCTAAAGATGGAAGAGCAGAGTTTTTATTATGTGGAAGATCTAATGTAGGTAAAAGTTCTTTTATTAATTCAATATTAGGTAGAAAAAACTATGCCCACACTAGTGCTAAACCTGGTAAAACACAGACATTAAACTTTTATCTTGTAAATGATAAGTTTTATTTAGTTGATGTACCTGGATATGGTTATGCTAGTGTATCTAAAGAACAACAAAAGAAATTTGGTCTTATGATTGAAGATTATATAAAGACACGTTCTAATTTAAAATGTGTATTCTTACTTGTGGATTTTCGTCATAAACCTGATACTAATGATGTTTTAATGTATAATTTCTTAAAATATTATGAAATACCTACAGTTATCATAGCAACTAAATATGATAAAGTAAAAGCTAAAGATAGAGATAAATTAGAGCATAGTTTATATGATACTTTACATGTATTAGATAATGATCAAGTAATACTATTCTCATCTATTACTAAAAAGGGAAGAGAAGAAGTATATAATGTATTAGAAACTTATCTTGAAAATAATAAAGATAATAAATAAATCTATCAATCAATAATTTTATATGTTATACTTATTATAGTAGGTGAAAATATGAAAAAGAATGGGTTTACGCTAATTGAAATACTAGTAGTATTAGTAATAATAAGTGTCTTATTAGTTATAACTATACCAAATGTTTTAAAAGTAGCTAATAGTACTAAAGAGACAGCTTATAATACTAAGATATCTTTAATGCAAGAAGCTGCAATTACATATGGACAATTAAATAAAAGTGCTATTATGAAAGGCATTAATCCAAGTGATAATAGTAGTAATAATTATGTATGTGTAGAAAATAATGGTAAAGTTGGTAATTATTCACAAAAGTCTTATTCTGCTACAGAATCCCTTGATAGTAATACTTATCGTTGTGCAAGAATTACTGTTAAAGACTTAGTTGAGTCAGGTAATTTAAATTATGATACAACTAATGTATGTAGTACTTCTAATTGTACAGAAGCTAATAAAGAAGATTATGATAATATCGTAACTAATCCAACTAATAATTATATTATTAATAGTTGCTATATTTATGTATATTATAAATATAATCGTGTATATGCATATTTTGATAAGGATACTTGTAATAATTCACAAAATACTAATCAAAATAATGGTACTGAATATAGACAATTATCTTAATAATAATATTGGTAGTATTTAAATAAAATACTACTTTTTATTTTGGGTAATTATATGGTATTATAGTATAATATTTTTAGAATGAAAAAGGTGATTATTATGAATAAAGTTTGTATTATTGGAAGACCAAATACAGGTAAAAGTTCATTGTTTAATGCATTAATAAATGAAAATAAAGCTATAACATCTAATACACCAGGTGTTACAAGAGATCGTTTATATGGAAGAGTAACATATAATAATAAGACATTTATATTAATAGATACAGGTGGAATAGATTTAGAAAATAAAGATTTTAATACTAATATTAAAATACAAGCAGAACTTGCTATAGATGAAGCAGATATTATTTTATTTGTTGTAGATGGTAAAGAAGATTTAACTAAGAATGATTTATATATAAATGATTTATTAAGAAAGTTTAAGAAAAGAATTATCTTAGTTATTAATAAAATAGATAATGATAAATATGAAGATAATTTATATAATTTCTATGAATTAGGTATCGAAGATATGATTACTATATCAGTATCTAATCGAAGAAATATTAATAAATTACTTAATTTAATTACTAAAGATATGAATAATGTCAGTGATTTACCTAATAAAGAAGTATGTAGATTCTGTTTGATTGGAAGACCTAATGTAGGTAAATCTAGTTTAGTTAATGCTTTAGTAGGTAATGATGAAAGACAAATAGTATCTAATATACCTGGTACTACTAGAGATGCAAACGATACTGAGTTTATGTATGATCATAAAAAATATGTTGTTGTTGATACTGCTGGTATGACTAAAAGAGGTCGTATTTATGAAACACTTGATAAATATGCCTTAATTAGAACACTTAATTCCATAGATGATTCCGATGTTTGTTGTATTGTACTTGATGCCACTACTGGTATTGTTGAACAAGATAAACATATAGTCGAATATGCCTTAAATGCGAGTAAGGCCTTAGTATTAATAGTAAATAAATGGGATACTATAAACGACCCTAATACTGCTATTAAGGAATGGAAAGAAAAAATAAAATATGAATTTCAATTTATACCATATGTAAGTGTTTGTTTTGTAAGTGCTAAAGATAATACTCGTGTTAATACTATTATGCCACTTATATTAAAAGCCTATGAATCATACAATAAAGAAATAAAAACAAGTATCTTAAATAATATAATAAATGATGCAGTAAGTATTCATCCAGCACCATCATACAAGAGTATGCGTTTAAAAGTATATTTTGTAAAACAAGAAAGTACATGTCCTCCTAAGATAGTATTCAATGTAAATAATAAAGGTTTAATACATTTTAGTTATTATAGGTATCTAGAAAACTCCATTAGAAATAATATAGATTTAGAAGGAACACCAATAATATTAAAATTTAAAAATAAAAGTGAAGAAAATGAAGAAAATGAAGAAAATTAATAAAAAATATTTAATAATATTAGTAGTATCTATAATAATTATCTTATCTATAATATTAATATATTTATTTATGAATAAAAAAGATAATAATTATACTAATAATAGTAATGAATTATATGCATTAGTAAAAGAAGTAGGTAATAATTATATTGTAATTAAGCCTAATAATGATAATATATCTGAATTAAAAATAAATAGAAATGATGCAAGTAATTATAATACAGGAGACTTTTTATTACTTACTTATGATGATGATATCCTAACTACTGATACAAATAATATTAATATAGATATCTTAATGAAAAATAATGAATATACTACTAATTCAAATGAAATAGATATTGTAAATACTAGTAGTACTAAGAAAACAACAAACACAAGTAAATTAAATACTACCTCAAGAACTACTACTATTGTAGAACCAAATACAGATAATAGTGATTATAATGATAAGATAGTAGCTTATGTAAAAGATACTTATACAAATGTCAGTAATAAAATAAATAATTCTTCTTTTAAAGAGAATGCTAAAGAAGACTTTATATCTATCACTGATTTTATCTTTTATGATGGTATTATCAAAGGTCATACATTCTCTGAGTTAAAAGATAGTGCAAAAGCTAAAATAATATATTATGCCTTATTAATAGATAATAAAATAGATTCAAAATTTCCTGGTTATAAAGAAGAAATATCTGATAAATATAATAATATAAAAAGTAAATTAATAGCAAAATATTTAGATTTATCTAGTTCTATATGTAATACTACAAATGATGATTGTACATCTTTTAAAAATGATTTTAATCTTCTTAAAACATCACTTAATTTAACTTGGGATATAATAAAATCTACTTTTACTTATGCTAAAGATAAAACAATAACTAAACTTGAATCATGGTATCAAACCTTTAGGAGTGAGTAAATGTATATAAATAATGAATACATCGATGTAATAATAACTAAAAAAAGAATAAAGAATATTTATTTTCGTATAGATGATAAAGGTAGATTACTAGTAAATGTACCTATATTTACTAGTAACTATGAAATAAGTAAATTGTTAGATAATAATTATAAATCTATTGAAAATATGTATAATAAATATAAATTAAAAGAAAAACATAAAGAAGAAATAAGATATTTAGGTAAAGAATATATATTTGTTGAAAACAATAAAATATTATTTAAAGATAATATTGCTTATGGTCCGTCTATCGAAGCAATAAATACTTATTTAGAAAAGAATTGTAAAGAAATATTTAATAAGAGATTAGAATTATATATTAATGATTTTGATGATTTACCATATTTTAGATTAAGAGTAAGAAAAATGAAGACACGTTGGGGTGTTAATAATCGTAAGAGTGAAACTATAACCTTAAATACAGAACTTATTCATTATGATTATATGTGTATTGATTATGTAATAGTTCATGAACTTTCTCACTTTGAACATATGGATCATTCAAAAGCTTTTTGGGATTGTGTTAGTAAACATTATCCTAATTATAAAATAGCAAGAAAAGAGTTGAAATACTAATGATTAATTCGACTAATAATGAAACTATAATTTTATATAGTAAATTAAAAGATAAAAAATATCGTGACCAAGAAGGAATATTTATTGTTGAAGGTAAACATTTAGTTGAAGAAGCTATTAAAAATAATATTGTTAAAGTAATATTTTCGACATGTGATTATCCAAATAGTATTAAAGTATCAGATAAAGTTATGAAGAAACTATCAAGTCTTAATACACCACCTGAAGTACTTGCAGTATGTTATAAATTAAAAGAAAAAGAAATTGATGGTAATATTTTAATTCTTGATGGTATACAAGATCCTGGTAATCTTGGTACTATTATTAGAACTTGTGTTGCTTTTAATGTTAAAAATATAGTTGCATCTCTTGATACTGTTGATATCTATAATCCAAAAGTTATCAGAGCAAGTGAAGGTATGATATTTAAGATTAATTATTTAAAAAGAGATTTAAAAACATTTATTAGCAGTTTAAAAGATTATCAGATATATACAACCAATGTTGTTAATGGTATTAATATTAATGATATTAAATTAGTAAGTAAATATGCTTTAATTATGGGTAATGAAGGAAATGGTGTTAGAAGTGATATTGCATCATATGCTACTAAAAGTATTTATATACCAATGAATAAAGACTGTGAATCACTTAATGTATCAATAGCTACATCTATTATTTTATATGAATTTAACAAGCAATGAGGAATAACATGAAAAAGAATATACAAGATAAAAACTTATCATTTCTTAAAAATAAAAGATATGTAAATAGTGGTATATATGATAATAAAACCATTTATGAAAATACTAAGGAAGCTTATATGTTAGCTATACAAAAAGGTTATAATTTAAAAATAGATATACATATGACTTTAGATAATATAATAATATGTTATAAAGATGATAATTTAATGCGTTTATTACATGTTGATTCTAAAATAAAAGATGCTACTTATGATGATATAATATATATATCTAAATTTAATATTAATAAATTTGAAGATATTATTAATACTATACCTAATACTAATTTATTAATAGAAATACATAATGATATAAATAATAGTAATTATTATAAAAAAATAGTAGATATCTTAAAAAGTTATCATAATCAATATGCTATTGAATCAAATAATATTAAGATACTTAAATATTTTTATAAGAATTATAAAGATATAATAATAGGTTATAAATTAGATAGATTTAATTATAAAAAAATACATTTATTTAAGAATTATGATTTCTTAGATATAGATATTAATTTATATCCAGATAAATATATAAGAAAATTAAGAGAAGATGAATTTATATTAGGACATAATATAAATAGTAATATAGATTATTTTAATAAAAATAATGTTTATGATAATTTAGTATGTGATTTAAAATTTGAAGATTATTAATAGTTAAAATATAATATAAAGATTGAAGGGATATGTATGAGTATTATTTATATTGGTAAAGTAGTTAAGCCACATGGTGTACATGGGGAAATAAAAGTAAGTTCTGATTTTGAATACAAGAGTAAATATTTAATACCAAATAATAAATTAATTATTAAATTAAATGGTATTAGTACTACTTATAAAATAATTAATTATAATTATAAAACAGGTAAGAAATATGATATATGTAAATTAGATGGTATTAATACAATGAATGATGCTTATAATATTAGAGGTGCTAGTATTTATATAAGTAAAGAAGATAATAATATTAAAGAAATAATTAATAGTGAATTAATTAGTATGGATGTTTTATTAGATAATAAAATAATTGGTTATGTAGATGATATTACACCATTACCTAATATCTTACTTATTATTAAAAATGATAATAATACTTATTATATTCCTAAACAAGATGTTTATATTAAGAGTATTAGTTTAGAAGATAATCAGATAATATTAAATGATAAAGCAAAGGAATTATTATGAAGATTACAATATTAACATTATTTCCTGATATGTTTAAGGGTGTTTTTGATGAATCTATTATTAAAAGAGCTATTGATAATAAGAAAGTAAGTATAGAGATTATTAATTTTAGAGATTTTACTAATGATCCACATCATAAAGTTGATGATACACCATATGGTGGTGGAGTAGGTATGGTTCTTGCTTGTCAACCAATTGTTGATGCTCTTAAATCTTGTAAGACTAAAGACTCTAAAGTAATACTTTTGACACCTGCTGGTAAAGTTTATAAAGAAAGCATGGCTTATGATTTTGCTAAGTGTGAGCACTTAATACTTATTTGTGGTCATTATGAAGGATTTGATGAGCGAATTACTGAATATGTCGATATGGAATTATCTATTGGTGATTATGTATTAACTGGTGGAGAAATACCTGCGATGGTTTTAGTTGATTCAATAACAAGATTATTACCTGGTGTCATAAATGAAGAAAGTCACCTAGAAGATTCATTTAATAAAGATTATATGCTTGATTATGCAACATATACTAAACCAGAAGTTTATGATGGTAAAAGAGTACCTGAAGTATTACTTTCAGGAGACCATAAAAAAGTAGATGAATGGCGTAAAAACAATGCATATGAAAGAACTAAAACAAGAAGACCAGACTTACTAGAAAAGATGTGAGTATTATGTATATAATTAAGAACTTAAAAGGAATATCTACCATTAAATATATGGAATATGACGATACATATTATGTAATACCAATAAATAATAATAAAAGAAATCGAATAAAAGTATCAAGTATTAGATTATATAATAAAGATATCGTAGATGCTATTTATTCTGAAGAATTTAAATATGCCTATCAAAACTTAGCATCACTTGTAATTACTTATTTACTCGCAAATGATGATGATATTGATGATGATGGAGATTCAAACATGGGTTTATTACTCGGAGAACTTGAAAAAATGATTGCAGATATGAAAGTCACATATAAAGGTTATTTAAAAAGAGAAGAATATCGTGAATATTTAGATGAACTTACTTATTTACATAATGAATTAAAAAATAAATTAGCATATCGAAAATATCAACATAGTGTTATGAATACTTTTGGAAGTCATGGTAGGTAAATTCCTTGATTTAGATATCTAATTACTATATAATACAATAAGAATTTAGAAAGAGATGATTATAATTGAAAAACGTTAAAGAAATAGAAGTTGAAATAAAAGGAAAAGATTGGGATAAATTTATTGACCAAGCTTTTAAAAAAGATCAACCTAATATTAAAATGGCTGGTTTTAGAAAAGGTAAAGTTACTAAAGAAGCTTATATTAAAAAGAATGGTGTTGAACCACTTTTAATGGATGCATCTGATCTTGCTATTAATGCATCTTACAAAAAAGCTTTAGATGATGCTAAAGTTGAACCAGTATGTGAACCATCAGTATCTATCGAGGAAGTAAGTCCTGAATGTTTAAAAATAAAATATACATTTATTAGTAAACCTGAAGTTACACTTGGTAAATATACTAAATTAGGTATTAAGAAAGATGAAGTAAAAGTAACTAAAGAAGAAATAGATAAAGAAATTAAAGATTTACAAGATTCTATGGCTGAAATAGTAAATAAAGAAAATGGTACTGTTGAAAAAGGTAATATTGCTATTATTGATTTTGATGGTGTTGTTGATGGTAAACCACTTGAAGGTGGCTCTTCAAAAGATTATCATCTAGAAATAGGTTCAAATACATTTATTCCTGGATTTGAAGAAAAAGTTGAAGGAATGAAATTAAATCAAACTAAGAAAATTAATTTAACATTCCCAGATGATTATGTAGAAAACTTACGTAATAAAAAAGTAACATTTACTGTTACAGTTAAAGGTATTCAAGAAAGAGTTAAACCTGAAATAAATAAAGACTTCTTTGATGATTTAGCAATCGAAGGTGTTAAAGATAAAGAAACTTTAAATGCTCATATTAAGAAAGAATTAACTGAGAAAAAAGAAGATGAAGCTGAAAATAAATATGTTGATGCTGTTCTTCGTAAAGCAACTGAAAATATGAAAGTTGAATTAAATCCAGAAATCATTCATGATGAAGTACATCGTATGGTACATCAATATGAAGATGAACTTAAATATCAAGGTGCATCACTTGATCAATACCTTCATATGACTGGAACTAAGATGGAAGACTTAGAAAAGATGATGGAACCACAAGCAATAGCTAGAATTAAAACAAGATATTTATTAGAAGAAATAGTTGATAAAGAAAAGATAAAAGCAACTAAAGAAGAAATTAAAAAAGAAATTAAAGAAAATGCTGAAAAATATGGTATGAAAGAAGAAGAATTCTTAGATGCTATTGGTGGCGAAGATGCTATCGAATATGATGTAAAAATGAAGAAAGCAGTAGATATAGTTAAAGAAGCATAATATTGCTTCTTTTTTCTTATTTTTATATAATTTTATTGTTAGGTTAGTGATAATTATGAATATTAAAAAAATACAAACTCTTGATGAATTATATAAAAGAGTAAAACCAGCACTTAGAACTAAAAGACATGAACTTTATATGAAAGATAAAAAATTTGTCTCAGAAAAAGATATTTGGGATTATAATAAAGAAAAAGTTTGGATGGGAGCTAAAGGGCTTACTTTATCACAAATGGTTGATGATATATTAAATACTGATGATAAATTATATGAAGAATATGTCTTAACTAAGAATAAACAAGGATGATGATATATGACTGATAAAGATATACAAGAATTATATGATAAATTAATGATACAATGTAATGAAAATGGTTATACAGATAAAGAAATAAATAAAATAAAAGATGCTTATAATTATGCAAAAGAAATACATAAAGGCATGAAGAGAAAAAATGGTGAAGAATATATATCTCATCCATTAAATGTTGCTTTGATCGTAGTTGAGTTAAATGTTGATGCCGATACTATTGTATCTGCTTTAGTGCATGAAACTATTGATCATGGTTCATCTTCATTTGAGGAACTTGAAGAAAAATTTGGACCAGATGTTAAAAATATTGTTTTATCATTAACTAAAGTAAATAGACTTCATTTAATGGATGGTTCAGAATCAAGTGCTCTTTATTTAAGAAAAGTATTAGTAGCACTAGCACAAGATGTAAGAGTATTAATCCTAAAACTTGCAGGTCGTGTTCATAACTTACGTACTGTTGATGGACTAGACCCTGATCTTCAAAAAAATAAAGCTAGAGAGACAGAAAATGTTTTAATACCAATTGCGCATAGATTAGGCATTAACTCACTAAAGGCAGAACTTGAAGATTTGAGTTTTAAAATACTAAGACCAGAAATCTATGATGAAATTGAAGCTGGTCTTCCTGAACCAAGAGAGCAATTAAACACTGAATTAAACGAAATGATGGATGATATTAGTGATTTATTACATAGTGAAGGCTTAAACTTTAAGATAAAATGTCGTGTTAAAAGCGTTTCATCTATAAGTAATAAATTATCTAATGGACATACTTGGAAAAATATTTATGATATCTTAGGTATTAGAGTAATATGTGAAACCGTATCTGATTGCTATCTAATTATTGGTTTAATACATTCAAAATATAAACCAATACCTAAGAGATTTAAAGATTATATCGCAATGCCTAAAGGAAACTCTTATCAATCACTACATACAGGTATTTATGGGTTTAATAATTATCCAGTTGAAGTACAAGTAAGAACCAAAGAAATGGATGAAATTGCCGAACATGGTATTGCATCTCATTGGAGTTATAAAGAACATGGTACTAAAGCATCACAAAGTATCATGGAACAAAAACTTCAAATGTTTAGAAATACTATCGAAACAACATCTGATGAAATTAAAGATGATTCAGAATTCGTTAATACAGTTAATAATGAAGTATTATCTAAACTTATCTATGTAAATACACCAAAAGGTGATGTAATCGAGTTACCTAAAGATTCAACACCAATAGATTTTGCTTATCGAATACATTCTAAAGTAGGTGATACTTGTGTAGGTGCTATTGTAAATGATCAAATAGTGCCACTTGATTATAAGCTTAAAGATGGCGATATCGTATCTATTAAAACTGATAATAACTCTAAACCAAATAAAGATTGGTTAAATATTGTTAAAACAACTCAAGCTAAGTCTAAGATAAAAGCTTATTTTTCTAAACAAGATAGGGAAGAATATATCAAACGTGGTAAAGATTTACTTGATCATGAATTAAGAAGACAAAAGATATCTATTCAAGATGCCATGAGTGAAGAACATCAAAACAAACTTATGAAAGATTTAAATGTTTCATCATTTGATGAAGTATTATTACAAATAGGTTCGCTTAGATATACACCAATATATATAGTTAACTTACTTTATAATGATTCTAAGAATGTCGAAGATGTCTTATTAGATAAAGTAAGAAATAATCAAACAAATAATAAATCAGAAAATTATAAAGCAGATATAATAGTATCTGGTAATGATGATATACTAGTTAATCTTGCAGCATGCTGTAAACCAGTTTATGGTGATGACATCATCGGTTATATTACTAAGGGTCATGGTATTACTATTCATAGAAAAGATTGCTATAATATCAAAGATGCTAAAGAGAGATTAATAGATGTTGAATGGAACAAAGATAAGCATTTAACAGATCAAAATACCGAAAAGAGATATACATCTAAATTAAAAATATATACTAATGGTCTTAAAAATAATATGCTTGATATCGTATCTAAAGCATCTAGTGATAATGTAACTATATCTAATATTAATGAATTTAATGGAAATAATATTACTTATTATGATGTACTTGTAAGAGTTATTGATAATAAGTCATTAAATAAATTTATGGAAGATTTAAAACAACTAAAATATGTTACTAGTGTTGAGAGGATATAATGATAGTAGTAGTACAAAGATCTAAAGAATCTAGTGTATCTGTAGATAATAAGTTAGTTAATTCGATTGATTCAGGACTTGTTTTACTTGTAGGTATTAATGTTAATGATAGTGAATCTGATGTAGAATGGATGGCTCATAAAATACTAAATTTAAGAATATTTGATGATGAAACTGGTATTATGAATAAATCTATTCTAGATACTGGTGGAAGCATTTTATCTATTAGTCAATTTACTCTACAAGCTGATACACATAAAGGTAATAGACCATCATATGTAAATGCTATGAAGGGTAGTGATGCTATTAAGTTATATGAAAGTCTTAATAGTAAATTAAATGAAAAAATAAAAACATATCCTGGAATATTTGGAGCCGATATGATGGTTAAAATAAGCAATGATGGCCCAATAACTATTATCTTAGATTCTAAAAATAAGAATGTTTAAAAAGCATTCTTATTTTATTTTTATAACTTCTTTATATAATCTATTAAAATTATCTAAATTATCATTAATAAATTTAATATTATAATTATTAATAGTATCTATAACACTATTATTATCTTTTAACATATTAGTAGATATATCAATCATATTACTACTATTTATATTCATATTAACTATATCTAATGCTATTAAAAAAGATATTATATCTGATATATTAGTATTATTTTTAGCATTATATAATAATTTATTTATATTATATTTATATATTCTTAATATTTCATTTGGTGATATATGATTATATTGATAAATACTTTCTAATAAATAACCTAAATACTTATCTATATCTTTTATAATAGTATTATTATTTATATTATTTAAATAACTATTACTTTTATATAATTCACCTGATAAATGTAATATATCATCTAAAGTATTACTTTTATTTATATAAATATATGGTTTATTATCATATTTATTATAATATGTATTACTTATCGTAGTATTTACTGTTTCTTCATAATCTATCATAAATTTACTTTTTATCTTTTTATGATACATATGTATATGAGAATCTTCATAATTAATTATTTTATATGTATTATTTATTAAATTAGTATTATTAGTATTATTTATATTTATTAATAAATATTTAAGTATACTATCATTAGTTAAATGATCATTATGTAAGATAGTTCTAGATACATCTAAATATTCATAATTACTTAATATATTAATTATATTAGATAATATTTTATCATTAATAATATAATTATTTATATCATTAGTATAATAAGTAATTATGAATATTTAGATG
>OMVK01000014.1 GCA_900314465.1 uncultured bacterium
ATACATATAATACATTATCATTATTAACTATATTAATATTACTAATAGTTACATTATCTATATTATATTTAATATTATTATCTTTATTAACAAATATATTTATTATAGATAAAATACATATAATAATAATTAAATATAAACTTAATTTAAATAAAGATTTAATACTCATCAATATCATCTCTATTAAAAGAATAACATAATAAAAAAACTAATACAATTAAGTATTAGTTTAATATATTACTTAGATAAAGCTTTAATTAATTCGTCTTTTTTCATTGATGCATAATTATCTATTTCATTAGCTTTTGCAAGTTCTTTTAATTCAGATAATTTTAATTTATTTAAATCGACATCACTATCTTCTGGTTCACTCTTCTTAACATCTTCATTTACCTTCTTTGCAGATGCAGATACATTTTTACCAGCTAAAGCATCTTTACTAATATTAACATAAGATGTAAATAATTCAGGATTATCAATTGCAACAGTAGCAAGCATCTTACGATTAATAGTAACTCCAGCTTTATTTAAACCACTTATAAATCTTGAATAAGAAATATCATTTAATCTACAAGCAGCGTTAATTCTAGTAATCCATAATTTTCTGAAATTTCTCTTATTATTTTTTCTATCTCTATAAGCATATCTTCCAGAATGCATAACTTGTTCTTTAGCAGTTCTGAATAATCTATGTTTAGAACCAAAATAACCTTTAGCTTCTTTTAATACTTTTCTACGTCTATTTTTAGCGACATTTCCGCCTTTAACTCTTGCCATTCTTATTCACCTCTTACATAACTTTCTTAATTCTTCTAGCTAATGCATTAGCTGCTTTTCCTTGTCTTCTTCTTTGTCTTACTTGTTTAGCAGAATCTTTTGAAGTTTGGTGGTTACCTCCACCTCTCTTATAAGTTACAGTACCACTTTTATGTAATTTTAAAACTTTAGATGTACCTTTATGTGTTTTCATTTTTGGCATAATACATTCCTCCTAAATTTCTTTCTTTGGTGCTAAAACCATAGTCATAGTTCTAGTCTTACCTTCCATAGATGGCATACTTTCAATAGTACAATAATCACTAAGTCCTTCAGCAAACTTTAACATAACATCTCTACCAACATCAATATGTTCAAGTTCACGACCTCTAAATCTAATAGTAACTTTAATTTTATGTCCTTTTATTAGATATTCTTGAGCATGTTTTTTGCGAGTATCAAAATCATGGATATCTATCTTAACAGATAATTGATATTCTTTCATTTCTTTATTAGATTCTCTTTGTTTCTTTAAAGCATCTTTAGTCTTTTTATTCTTTTCATACTTATATTTATTATAATCCATAATCTTACCAACAGGTTGATCAGAACCTTTATTCATAAGTACTAAATCAAGACCAGCAAATGATGCAATAGTAAGAGCATCTTGTAAACTCTTAACACCCATTTTTTCACCATTTGGACCAATAACCATTAATTGGTTTACTTTTATTTCTTTATTAATAGGTAAATCATTACTTTTTATATTATACTTTGCTATGTTAAGCACCATCTTTCTCAATTAAAAAGTGAATGCATACGTATCCACTCAAAAAACTATTATAAATATATAACGAATATATAATAATATAGCTCTTTACCTAGCACCATAAGCACTCAGGTGGATGTGGATACATCGCTTTCTCTTTTTAAATCAATATTGATTATATAGTTTAATTATGTTTATGTCAAGTAAAATCTAACATATCTTCAATTCGCATTTTAGAAATGAAACAATAAAAAAGTGGAAATAGCCAAATATAATGGTTTTCTCCACTTTTATTTTATTCAAATCTTTTTAATAATCCATAAATAATTTCTTTGTCTGCTGCTTTTAAATGAGTAATATCTACCAACTCTGATGTTTCTAGTCCCAATAAGTAATCAGTAGACACTCTGTATAGTCTTGCAAGTCTAATCAAAAATTGTGTTGATGGTAAAGCTATTCCCATCTCCCAACTATTTATAGTGGCTCTCGATGTTCCAATAAGTTCTCCTAGTTCTGCCTGTGTAAATTTATTGTCCTTTCTTATATCTCTGAGTCTATCTCCAATATTAATTTCCGTATATAAAACTTTAGAACCTTTTGAGTCACCACTAACAGTAATATCTCCACGTTTTAATTGTTCTTGTCTTGCTTTAATAATCTTCTTTTGATTTATTGTTTCGTCATTCATATTATCCGTTCCTTTCTTATCAAAGATGTCAAGTTTGCTTTACATCTCACTATATTTATAGTATAATATTTTATATAAATCAAGTGGGGGTGAATGATTTTTATGATAAGACTGTGTAAACTTAATCAAGACAACGTAATTAGGCAGATAACTAATGGAACTTTTGATAATGTTTCCCTTAGTGAGTCTAATTTTGCAGATGATATAATTTTGTCTATGTATGACCAAGGAATACTAAGCTGTCTTACTGATAGTTTGAAAGATAAGCGTCGCGTAAATTCATCACTTCCTTTTGACTTGATTTTATCATTTTTATTTCTCCTTTCTCTAAAATAAAAGAGGGCTGATTACTCCCTCTATCTATAATAATATTTTTGTGTAAAGTAAAAGAAATCCCAGTATCTGTAAGCTTAAAACAGATTGGGATTTCAAACTTTTTTATTTATTTTCTAAAATGCGAATTGAAGTAACATATAAACAAAAATAAGAGAATATCTAATATATTCTCTTATTTATAATTATTCAACAGTAATATTATAAATACCAGTTGTTGTAATAGTCTTAAAGTTCTTGAATTGAACGTAAGGCTGTGAGAATGTCCAGAATCCATAAGTTCCAGACTTAATTGCATCATCTGATGTATCAGTAGCGTGGAATACTCTAACATCATCACTTTCTTCATATTCACCAGTAGAATTTGTATCCCACTTATAAACACTTATTTCATTACCAATAACTTTCAATCTATAATGTTCCCACTTATTTCTCGTCCAAGTAATATTTGAATTAATATCAAGTTCAGTTACATTACTACTATTATTCAAAGTTGTTGACCCATGACTCCATAAACCAGTTTCGGAGAATGATGTATTGTTGGCTCTTAATATACCATTGTGGGCATTAGTTGGAACGCCAGATGTATCACCTATACCTAAAGTAAACATATAACTTGAGAAATAATTTTCTGTAGATTCTGGATTGAATCTTACAAGCAATCCCAAATAATCATCATCACTATCAGTTGATGTAGCATCAAAATCGATTACTGAATCAGTATATTGAGGAACAACCGTATTACCATCTGCATCATGTTCTACAAAATAATATCCAGTGAAATTATTTGTATTAACAGATTCAAGTATTACATAAGTCCCATCTGGGTCAAGAATATGTGAATCATCAGTTGAACCATACCAATTAGCATCAGATTCACCTATTGTGCCCCAAGTTGATAAAGCAGTTTGGAATGCAGTTGAATTAGAAGTTGAACCATCACCAGCAGTTATCTTCTTACTTATAGAACTACCTAAATAATTATCAGTTTCACTTGCAGTTAATGTAATTGTATCTTCACCAATAGTTTTAACATCAATAATAACTTGTTTATTATCAGTATCAAGTGTAGCGCTAGCGACACTATCATTACTATTAGTTAAAGTAATTTCACTGTCACCATTATAAGTATAAGGAATAGTTACATTATTTCCATTAATAACTGCTGAACCAAAGATTAATGTGACATCAATTTTTTTATACCATTTAGCATATAATGTTATATTATCAGCAGGCATTGTTGTTTTAGTAAATTCATTTGCAAACTCACTATCAGTATACCAGCCTTCAAATCTATAGCCATAACGTTCATTAGGAGTTGGTAAAGTTAATGTACTATTATAATCCTGAGTAATTGAAGCAATATCATCGCCACCATTAACATTAAAAGTGATTGTATATTGTTTAATATTCCAATGAGCATATAATGTATGATTACTATTATTAGTAACATCACTATTACTTGTTATTTCATCACCATCTGTTGCATCAGTAAACCAACCAACAAAGTCATAACCTGTTCTTGTTACTGTAGGAAGTTCACCATAAGTACTCATAACATAAACATCTTTATTATTACTATCAGTTGATTCATCATAATTAGAATCAAATGTAACATTAACTTTATTAACAGCATATAAATCTAGAGAATCAGCTACATTAATTTCATCACCAACATTATACTTAACTGTAGCAAAATCACTAGTATCATCAGTCCAACCCATAAATGTATTATCATCTGAATATGAACCATCAATAATAGTTATTTTTTCATCAGTATGTCTTAAAGAACTTGTACTAGTAGCATTATAGTACTCATTAGCAGTTACTGTTTTAGTTTCTGAAGTATTATAAACATATACATCATCACCATTATCATCAGTACTTGAAGTTCTAGTATAATCACCAAAATGGAAATAAATATTTTTAGTATATTTATAATATGCATAAATAGTTAAATCACTTGATATTATTGAACCACCAGTATACTCGGTATATTCACTTTCACTACTACTCCAACCTACAAATACAGAATTACCATATCTATTTGAAACAGGATCAAAATCACCAACATTACATGATGTCTGATTATTGTATAAATAACATGACAATATATTTCTAACAGATGTTTCAGAATCAGCATCAATTGAATATGTAGTTAAATTAAGTGCATCTTCTCTTCTTACTAATGTATAGAATGTTTTATCTTCACTAATAGATATTAAACCACCAGCAGTAGCAATAAAATTAGTATTTAATTCATTATTTATATAAGCCTGATCAACATAGCCAACAAATGTATAGCCATCATTTGCTGTATAATTAGGTGCATAAACATAACAACTAGTTTCATTATTATAAATAGTACATGAAGCAGTTGCACTATCAAGTGTACCTAAATCTTTATTATCATCAGTATTAGTAAATGTAGCAGTTAATGTCTTAGAGAATATTGCATATAATTTTGAATTATTATCAGTAGTAGTTTGAGTATAACTAGTTACTAAACCACTACGATCAGTAGTCGTACTCCAACCTACAAAATCATAACCATCTCTAGTAGCTGTATAACTACTTAAATCAATTGGTGTATTATATGGAGCATCAATTGTAGTTGTCGAACTATTATTAATAGTACCTCCATTAGTACCAGCATCTAATGTTACTTTATATTTATTAAGACTATATATAGCATATAATGAGGCATCACTAACAACATCAATACTATCTCCACTAGTATAATGTTTACTTCCATCACTATCAGTTCTTGAAGTAGACCAATATTTAAATGTATAACCTTTTTTACTAGGTATTGAATTTGTAACCGTAAATGTATGCGTCAAGGCACTAATATCATTCTTAGAAGAATAATCTACTTGATAAGAACTAGAACCAATTGAACCACCACCAAGTGTTACATATGATAAAGTTATATTTTTCTTATAATGACCATAATAAGTAAAGTTATTATTAGTAGTAATAGTACCACCACTACTTACTTCATTTCCATTTTCATCATACCAACCAATAGTAGTAAAATTAGTAATACTAACAGGAGTTAATATGTCTAGTGTTGCATCAGTCTTAACAAATCCTGTATCAGAAACAATATATCCAACAAAACCTGTACTTACCTCTGTTTTTTCACCACTTAATCCACTAATAAATGTACCTTGAACTATTGTAGCATAATAAGCATATAGTATTGTTCCACTTGTTGTAACATTATCAGTCTTTGTATCAGTAATAGAATCTTTAGTAGATGAAAGACCAGAATATGGTGAACCATCATAAGTAGTTTCTGATATTTCTTCAGGATCAATACTACAAGATGTAGTACCATTATATAAATAACAACTCTTAGTAGTATTTTTAATACCATCATCATAATAATATATAATAGCATCAAGTGATTGATAACCCCTACTTACAGTATACAAAGTTAAATCAGAAATTAATGTTACTTTATCACCAGGCATATAATTAGCTTTAGTTTTATTTTCTTCAATACTATAGCCTATAAAAGTAAAGTTTTCAGATGAAGTAGTAACATCATATAAAGTAAATTCATATGAAGTATCATTATTATAAACAGTACCAACTTGCGATGCAGTAGTTAAACCATTTTCTTTTATCTTTAAATGATTTCTATCAAGAACTACATATGTAATAGTAATATCTTTTTTAAATATAGCATAATATGTAACATCATTTGCATTCGTAAGATTAGAACTACTATTACGATATATTAATGATTTTAATCCTTCAGTTGCATCTTTATTAGTATTCCAACCTACAAATTCATATCCTTCTTTACTAGCAGTTACATTACTAAAATCGTAATCACCTGAACCAGCCAAATAAACATATTTTTCAATAGATGCACTATCTCCACCATTAGTCTTATAATCAAATATAATATTTAAACTATTACTAGTAACTATAGGAATTAAAGTTATATCACTACTTGTTTTAATATGTGCACCTAATTCATAATATGTATCTGTCTCTTCGTCTTTCCATTTAGATACAACATTAGAATCAAAGCTATAATTTGAACCATTATCTGTAGTAAAATCAACCTCACTTATAGTTGTATTACCAGAATTAATATATATCTTTTTTGTTACACTGCTAGGAAGTTTTTCGCTATCATCACCATTTTCACTATGATCATAACTTAATGTTACATCTTTACTATAAATAGCATATAATGTCATAGTTTTATTTAAAGTAATAGTATCTCCTACTTTATATGTAACTGTATTATCTGCACTAGATACTGAATAACCATCAAAAGTATATCCATCAATACTATTAGCATCAGGAACAGTAATATTACTATTAAATATACTTATACCACTCTTAGTAATAATAGCATTAGTATTAACACTTACTTGATTAGTATTAGCTTCACTAGGAAGACCACTTATAAAATTAACATTAAAAGTATAATCATAATATGCATAAAATACTTTCTTACTATCACTTGTTAATGTAAAATCACTAACTGGACTAATAGATGCATCATCATTACTATATCCAACATAAGTACCAATAGTCTTATTAACTTTAATCTTATTAATATCTTGACTATCAAGAGTACAACTACTACTACCATTATATAAATCACATGATAAAGTCGTAGATTGAGAGCCATTATCATTATAATCATAATAGAAAGTACCAGTTAAACTATTCTTTCTCTTAGTAATACTATAGAAAGTAATATTATCACTAATATTTATCTTATTATCATCATCAATAATATAATAAGAATCATCTTCATTACCAGTTTTATTTTCTTCATAAATAAGTTTATTAACAATAGAATTCTTATTAGTATTCCAACCTATAAAACTATATAAACTATTAGGAACAAATGTAGGTACATCTACTCTACACTTACTATCTTTATTATAAAGTGTACAAGAATAACTATTTGTATCTAAACTACCTACACTTTCACCCTCACTATGTATTTCATATGTTGCTGTAATATCTTTCTTATAAATAGCATATAAAATAATATTACTATTAACAATAACATAATCAATTGCTTCAGTTGCATTAGGGTCAGTATTCCAACCAACAAACTCATAACCATTCTTAGTTGCAGTAGGTGTTAAGTCAGCAAGTCCATTATAAATAACTTCTGCTTCATCAGTAGATGCACTAGTACCACCATTAGTCTTATAATCATATTTAACTTTTTCACCACTAACATGAATAGTGCGTTCTAAACTAGTAGTATTTAAATTACCACCAGTAGCTTTAACAGAAACAGTAACATCACCAACTGGCAATACAGATAAATCAGATAAAACAGCTTTATTACCATTAACTTCATAATAATATTTAGGTTCTTTTCCTTTACCTGAAAGACCATAACTAATATTAAATAAATCACTTACACTATAATCTTTAGAACCTTGAGGCATACTAGTAAATTTAGTTGATGCCGTTACTACTGGAGATGAATCATCTACTCTAATACCATTTTCATCACAATAAACACTTGATGAATTACCACTACTATCGGTAGCATAAGCACAAACTTTTTCTGTATTACTTGGACTAGTTAAAAGTTTAGGATCATAATTAACACTAAATGTATTAGTCTTGGTATCAATACTAGCTTCAACATTAGGAGTACAACTATCATTAGTAGTTAAACAATAATAAGCTTTACTTATTCCATTAGTTGAATCAATTTCAAAATATCTAGTTGCAGAAGTATAATAATTACCATTACCAACAGTAGCTAAAGAAATAGCTTTTACTGTAATATCACTAGTTTCACATGTAATATATGTAATATCACTATCAGTTGCTGTAGCAATATGATTCTTATATATATAAGAAACATATATATCAGGAAAATTTTCTTTTCCAGATAAACTAGTACCATCAAAAATACTCTTATATCTAAAAGCATTAGGGAAAGATAATACATCATAAATATATTCTTTTTGATTAGTAGGTATACTTCTAGATGCCGTAGCTAAATCTTCAATACTAGGTGAAAATCCACTATCTTTATTAAAAATATATTCACCAACAATATAAGCACTTTTAATACCATAAGCATTATATTCATCATAAGTTAATTTACATCCTGCACTAACAGGTAATGCAAATATAATTAATAATAAACAAGAAAATTTATATAAGAATTTTTTCATATTATCAACCTTACTATCATTAATAATTATCACACATAAAAAAAGATAATTCAATATTATAAATAAACTCTAACAATAAATATTATTAACTGATATAATATTTTCGGGTGTTTATTTATGTATATTAGAAAAATAATGTTAAATAATGAATTGTATTTATCAAAATATGCTGCAAAAGATTCTGATGCTATTAGATTATATCCAATTAAAGAAGATATTAGACCTAATTATTTTCGTGATATAGATCGTATAATATATTCTCTTTCATATACAAGATATATTGATAAGACACAAGTATTTTCAAGAAAAGATAGTGATCATATAACTAAAAGAATAATACATGTTCAATTAGTTTCAAAAGTTGCAAGAACTATTGGTAGAGCTCTATCACTTAATGAAGATTTAATCGAAGCACAAGCACTAGGTCATGATATTGGTCATGTACCATTTGGTCATTTAGGTGAATCATATTTAAATGAATTATCTCTAAAACATAATGAAGGATATTTTATGCATAATGTTGAATCAGTAAGAGAACTTATGATACTTGAAGATAATGGTAAAGGTAAAAATTTAACAATTCAAACACTTGATGGTATTTTATGTCATAATGGTGAATTACTTGAAAAAGAATATAAACCAGTAAATAAAACAAAAGAAGATTTCTTACATGATTATGAAATGTGTTATAAAGATAAAGAATATGCAAAAAAATTAAGACCCATGACACTAGAAGGATGTGTAGTTAGAATATCAGATATCATAGCTTATTTAGGAAGAGATATCGAAGATGCTATTAGATTAGGTGTATTTAAAAAAGAAGAAATACCAAAAAGTATACAAAAAATATTAGGTAATAATAATCATGATATTGTTGGAACAATAGTAAATGATATTATAAATAACTCTATTGGTAAAGATTCAATAAATATGTCACCAGAAATATATGAAGCAATCAAAGACTTAAAAGAATTTAATTATATACATATATATGATAAAGCTAATACTAAAGAAGAAAAAGAAAAAATAAAATTTATGTTTAATACTCTATTTGATAAATATTTAAATGATTTAAATACTAATAATACATCATCTTCAATATATAAAGTATTCTTAAAAGGTATGACTACTAATTATTTAGAAAACACTACTAATGAAAGAAAAATAATAGATTATATCGCAGGCATGACCGATGATTATATGTTAAAAGAATTTAATAACTTATAAAGCACAATAGTTAATTAGTGTGCTTATATTTTATATATAACTCTTAATCTTTTTATATATAATTACAGGAACATATTTAATTTCTTTTAAAGTATCTATGCTATCTATTTTATCTACTGTTGTTATTATCCATGCTTCTTTATATTTAGGTAATCTAATATTTAAAGGAAACATATGAGTTAAAATACATGAATATATTTTATCATCAATTAAATCAGGAAAATATTTTTTAGAATTAATACAAGCTTCTAACGCATGAGTATAACCATGCATTTTAAATAAAGGTTTATGTTCTTTATAATGAATATAATAATTTGGATATAAATCATATAATACTTGATTAAATTTATATGGATATGGATAAAAATCATGTAAAATACCCGCAATTGCACATGTTCTAGAATCAAGTTTCAAATTACGTGCTATAACATATGATTTATAAGATACTCTTAAAACATGCATATAAACATTAGATGTATGATGTAAAAATAATTTACGACGTTGAAATTCATCAGACTCAAGTATAGGCTTAACAATCTTAAACCATGATTTAAAATATTTCTTATTTTGAAAGTCTTTAACATCATTAATAACATTATTAGTATAGTAATTCATATAAAATCCCTTTTCATTATTTATTAACACAATAATATTATTATGTAACAATTAAATTAACTTTTCAACTATATTTATAATATAAAAAACAAAAGTAAATTAATACTTTTGTTTCATAAACTAATTATTATTTATATTATTTTGGTTATTATTGTTATTAGTATTATTTTGATTATTCATGTTGTTAACATTATTCATGTTATTCATATTATTCATGTTATTCATGTTATTCATGTTATTCATGTTGTTTGTATTTTTATTACTATTAAGAAATGCAAGTGGATCTACTACAGGCAAATTACCATTATATTGAGCATTATTATCATTTGCTAACATAATATAACCAACAAATGGAAGTAACCATAATAGAATACCAAATCCATCATCTTTACCAAATCTTCTTGCAGTTTCTTTTGAAGTCATAAATGTGCAAAAATATATAGCAGCTAAACCTAAATATGAAAGAAATGAAGCGTTAGAACCAGAAAAAGCAATACTAATAATAAAACCAGCTACATAAATATAAAATAATTTATTATCAAATTTGCATATCTCATTGTTGATAACATATTGATTATAAACAGGTATAATACATTTCCAGCCTTCAACATGTGCTTTTTCAAAAACTTTCCATGTAAATATAATTTGAATTACACATAAAATAATTCCTAACAATACAATTATTATGGCAATTCCACCTAACGCTAATAAAAGACCCATAATTACACCTATTCAACCTTTGTTCCGCAACTTGCACAGAACTTATCATTAGCATTTAATGGTGAACCACAATTTGTACAGAACTTTTTACCTGCACTTGCTACACCTGCAACTGTAGTATTAGTTTGTGCTGCAGGAGTATTTGCTTGTTGATTATTTAAAACACTATTCATTGCACTTGCACCAGCTTGATTGGCAAGACCTAATCCAGCAAAACCCATCATAGCACCATTTTCATTAGCAGCAGCACTCTTCATAGCTTCACCAGTAGCAGCAGCCATTGTACCAGTTAAATTACTTGAGTAAACATTACCCATAGCTTTAGTCTTGTTAATATCTGCAATTGTCTTTCTAGATTCTTCAGTAGCACCAATTCTAAGACTAACATCATCAATTACAATACCATATTTATCATGCCAATCAGTATTTAATAAACTATTCATTTGGTCAGTAATTTCTGATTTATACATTTGAATCTTATCAAAAGATACATTCTTTTCAATCATAATCTTAGAAATACATTCACTTACTTTTTGAGAGAATCTACTTCTTAAGATATTTCCACCTTCATTTGAGAAAATATCATCAAATGTAACTGAATCACTTTCTGGATTAGAACCAATTACTGTATTAAATAATATAATTGGATCATCAATATGAATTGAATATTCACCATTATAAGTTACTTCAACACTACCATAAACTGGGTCAGCAATTACTTCAGGTGCTTGTGATCCAAATGTTAATGCAGGTATTTGTTTAATATTGATATAATATACTCTTTGATCTTTAGCAGTTTGACCGCCAAAAGTAATACGTCTACCTATAGTTTTAAAAGTATCTACAATACCTTTACCTAAACCACCAGTAAATATACTAGGTTCACTTGATGAATCCCAAGTATAATCGCCTTCTTCAGCAGTAAACTCCATAACCTTTCCATCTTCAATGATCATCATAGCCATACCTCTAGGTACAACTATAACTGAACCATTAGAAATAATATTTTCACTAGGATTTCTATTACCTTTTCCATGATTTACAACACCACGTACTATGATAACATTTCCTTCGACTTGTGGGCATTCGACAAACTCTTTAAACTCATCACCTAATGTTGATGAAACAGAACTTGCAACAGCTCTAATTAATCCCATATATTTTCCTCCATTTCATATACAAATTAATTATAATATATTTTTATATCTAATTAAATAAAATAGTAAAATCATTTACATCTTATAAAAAAAAAGAAGAAAAATCTTCTTTTATTTAGCTTCATCTTGAGCTCTAGTCTCACGGATGACAGTAATTTTTATAGTTCCTGGATATTGCATTTCTTCTTCTATCTTATTTTTAATATCGCGAGCAAGTTTAATACTTTCAGCATCACTTATTTCCGTAGGTTTTACGATTACTCTAATTTCTCTTCCAGCTTGCATTGCATATGCATGGTCAACACCCTTAAATGAGTTACCTATTTTTTCAAGTTGTTCAAGTCTTTCAACATATTTTTCAATTGAGTCGTTTCTAGCACCAGGCCTTGCAGCGGATAGTGTATCAGCAATTTGTACTAAAACCGCAATTACACTTTTTTGTTCTGTATCACCATGATGAGAAGCAATCGCATTTACTACAACATCATCTTCATGATATTTCTTAGCAAGATCAACACCAATTTCTACATGTGATCCTTCAGTTTCAAAATCAATAGACTTACCAATATCATGTAATAAACCAGCACGTTTAGCAAGATTGACATTTTCATGAAGTTCACCGGCCATGACTCCACATAAATTAGCTACTTCAATCGAATGTTGTAAAGCATTTTGTCCATAACTTGTACGGAAATTTAATTTACCTATATAATATACAAGTTCAGGATCTATCTTAGAAATACCAAGTTCATAAATGGCATCTTTACCTATCTCCATAACTCTTTGATTCATTTCTTTAGAAACTCTATCATATATTTCTTCAATTCTTGTTGGATGAATTCTACCATCTTTTATTAAAGTTTCAATAGTTTGTTTAGCTATTTCTCTTCTGAATGGATCAAATGAAGAAATAGTTATAGCTTCTGGAGTATCATCGATAATTAAATCAACACCAGTAACAGCTTCGATAGTACGAATATTTCTACCTTCTCTACCAATAAGTCTTCCTTTCATATCATCATTTGGAAGGCTAATCGTAGATGTTGTCTGTTCATTTACTACATCATTTGAGTATCTAGACATTGATGAAACCAATAAATCTTTAGCTTTCTTATCAACTTCAAGTTTTGCATCTGCCATTTCATCTTTAACATATTGAGCTATTTCACTCTCCATGTCTGCTTCTACTCTCTTCATTATTAAGTCATGTGCTTTTTCTCTAGAAAATTTAGAAATCTTCTCTAAAGTAGTCATTTCTTCTTTTAATAATTGATCTAAGTTATCTTTCTTATCTTGTATCTCTTTTTGTAAAGATGTAATATTGGCATCTTTTTTATCAAGAAGAGCATCACGATTATTTAGTAAATCTTCACGATTATCAAGTGATTTTTCTCTCTTATCTAGTCTTGCTTCTTCATCTTCTAAAGAAGCTTTTTTCTCTTTTACTTCTTTATCATATTCTTGCTTTAAGCGAAAATTTTCAGCCTTAATCTCAGCTAAAGTATCTCTCTTATACTTATCACTTTCTTTTTTGGCATCTTTTATTAATTTATCTGCCTTCTTACCAACACCAAATCCTGTTAGTATAACAAATATAAAAACAATAATAATACCTATGATAAGGCCTATAAGAAAAGGAATGATTGGAAATGCTCCAGGTTGCATTTTATCCATATATTCCTCCATAAATATAATTATAAATATCATACATTTTTAATATTTATATTTTTATTATAGTTTATAAACAAAACTTTATCAACTATATAAATAATAACCAAAAAAGAAAAGCATATTACTTTTCTTCGATATTATAATATTCTCTAATTTTATGTTCTATTTCACTTGCTATATCAGGATTATTTTTTAAGAATATCTTCGTATTTTCTTTTCCTTGACCAATTTTTTCACCATTGTATGAATACCAAGCACCAGATTTATCAATAATATTTATATCAGATGCTAAATCGACAAGTTCACCTTCATGAGATACACCTTCACCATACATCATATCAACAGATGCTGTTTTAAATGGTGGAGCACATTTATTTTTGACTACTTTAATATTAGTACGATTACCAATTACAGAATCTCCTAATTTAATTTGTTCACCACGTCTTACATCAAGTCTAATTGAGGCATAAAATTTTAAAGCTCTTCCACCAGTAGTAGTCTCAGGATTGCCAAATAATACACCTACTTTTTCTCTTAATTGATTTATAAATATTGCAATAGTATTTGTCTTATTAATAATACCAGCAAGTTTTCTTAATGCTTGACTCATAAGTCTTGCTTGTAAACCTACATGATTATCTCCCATTTCTCCTTCAATTTCTGCTTGAGGTACTAAAGCTGCAACCGAATCAATTACAACAATTCCAATTGCACCTGATTTAACTAAGGCTTCACATATTTCAAGTGCTTGTTCTCCTGTATCAGGTTGTGAAAGTAAGAGTTCATCAATATTTACTCCAAGAGCTTTTGCATAAACTGGATCAAGTGCATGTTCTGCATCAATAAAAGCAGCTCTTCCACCTCTTTTTTGCACCTCAGCAATAGCTTGCAAGGCAATAGTTGTTTTACCAGATGACTCAGGACCAAAAACTTCAATTATTCTTCCTTTAGGAAAACCACCAACACCAAGAGCAATATCAAGTGCAAGTGAACCAGTCGGAACAGTTTCAATATTAACATGTGATTCAGAACCAAGTTTCATAATTGAACCCTTACCAAATTGCTTTTCTATCTCAGCCATTACTTCATTTAAAGCTTCATCATTATTTTTTTCATTATTTTTTATATCTTCTTTTTTAGCCATATATATTCTCCTCATATAAATATCTTTCTCACACGACTTATTGTATCAAATACCATTTTTAAATGTCAATCATTTTTGCGAACATTTGTACTCTAATATTTAAAATTTGTATTATTTATCATAACACATAAAAATGAATACAATCATGTATTCATTATTTTCTAATTAATTTTTTACTAAGAGCTAAATTATAAGCTTTTTTAGCACTAATAATTTTATTTTCATTACTTAATTTTACTAATTTACTATCCAAAGAATCATATATATGATTACCAGTATTATTATGTTGTACTGTTATTCCATCTACTACTCTATTATTCATAATATCAAAATAACTATTATTATTCTTAGAAACAATTGTATTAAAATAACGAAGTTCACCAGTATAAGCACCATCATAGTCTAATCCCTTGATCATATAATCAGTTATTTCACCAGTATATAAATCATTTAAATTATAATCAGAATTATTAAGTTTTGCATAACTTCCATTTATCTTTGCTATTTTCATAGCTAAAGTACTACTAACATCATGATTAGAATCTTTTATCTTATTCATACTAATAATATTAAAATTATCAATATTATTATATATATCATTATAAGTATCATTATCTTTATAAATAATAGTATATGTATATTTAACTATATCACCTATATCACTATTAGTTTTATATGATATAAGTGCTACATATAAATTATTTAAATTATATAATTTGTTCATATTAACCCCCTAAATTATATTATTTATCTTTAAATACATCTTTATTTACAACATAATATTGAATACCACTTATTACTGATAAAACTGTTGCTACATATAATAAACCATCAGCTAAATCAAAATTAATTAATTCAAATGGTATATTATAAAAGAAAGTAAGTGTTAAACCACTCATCATAAATATAGTCTTTAATTTTCCCAAAGTACTAGCACCAACAGCATGACCTTTAGAACCTACAACCATCTTTATTGAATCAACAAAAATATCTCTTGTTACAATTATTACTGGTATACATACATTAATAACATTAGCACAAGCTAAAGCAATTAATACTCCATTAACTAATACTTTATCAGCAACAGCATCCATTACTTTACCAAAATCAGTAACTAAATTTCTTGATCTTGCAATATGTCCATCAAGACTATCAGTTAAAGATGCTATTAAAAATATTATTCCACATATTATATATTTTAAATTAACAGTTATCGAACCAAACCAAATATATTCAGGAAAAGTAACACCTACTAAATCCCATGGAAAAATTAATATAACAAGTAATATAACTGAAAGAAAAATTCTTCCCATAGTAATCTTATTCGGTAAATTCATAATTATCACTCTCACTTACATAACTTATTACACTAGTTTTTTTATTACTACCAGTTATTTGAAAAATACACCATATAACTATAAATATAATAGCTAAGACAATACCTATACCAAGTAATATATATGGTAGTGTCTTTTCTTTAGGATAATATTTAGTATATGGAGAATATATACGATTATCTTCTTCGTTTTTATCTTCTTTTTCTTTTTCTCTTACTGCATCTTCGATTTCTTGTAATTCAATTTTACTAGTAGTATCAAACATATATTCATTAAATGATGCTATAACATCATTTACATTTAAACCTAAATATTTAGCATATTCTACTAATTTTCTTTTTAAATCATAAATATCACTAAATGCACCAAAAGATCCATCTTCTATCTGTTCAAGTTCAATAACAGGTATATTTAAATCTTCACTTACTTCATCCAATGATAATCCTGAAGTAACTCGAATAGCTTTAAGTTCACTACCAGTTTCTTCCAAGAATCCTCACATCCTTTATAAATAAGAAAAAAATAAATCTTTATAAGCCATGTTCTGTACCTATTACTAGGTGATAAACATTTATCTAATATATATAAATATATATTCTTTTAGTTACTTATCATTTGCTTCTAAAAGTTCTCCTACCAAAATTTGGATTTCTCACTCGCGGGGTTTATCACGTTCCACTTTCTACATTTCTATAGAAACTCGTCTCTTTGACACTTTTATAGCTAATATAACCATTTGAGGTTAATTCGCAGCCGTTAGTTAAAAACTACCTAGAGTTATTTATTCCTCTAGCACGAACACTACTATCATCACAGACAGTGTGAGCATGGACTTTCCTAACTATAATAAATATAGCTCGTTTATCCAAGATTTATTTATTCATTATCTTTACCATATACTGCTTTTTCAAGATTAGATATTCTCTTAAGTACATCAACATTATTATATTGACTCTTAGTAGCATGAGAATCGTTAGCGGCATCAATAATAGCTTTCATACGACGATATTCAGATTTCAACTTATTATTTTCTTCTTGAAGTACTCTATTATCATTTTGAAGTTTTTTAATAATATTAGAAAATTCTGTATAATCTCTTATTACCATATCTAAGAATTGATCTACTTCTTGAGGTCTATAACCTTGAGCATCTACCTTAAATTCCTTATTTAGTATATCTTGTGGTGTTAAAAACAACTTCTCATTATACATATATTCTAATCCCTTCTTACTTACTTAATTTTAAGTTATTTATATATAATTGTCAATCAATTGACTATCTCTCTTTCTTTAATATATTTATATTATTATTAATAAAATCAATTATTTCATCATGATTAAGACTTTCAAGATGCTTACCATTATAAACCATATAATAAGTACTATTATATCTTTCATTAATTTCATTAATTAAATTATTATACATATTACTTTTTATATTATTATTTATATATATAATAATATTCTTACCATCTATTTGCATAACTATTAAATTATTTTCTGAAGCTTTTACACCAGCTTCATAAGAAGTACGTTCTTGTATATCTATACCTAAATATTTAGCATATTTAATAATAGATTCTGCATGATATTCATGATTTCTTAGTTCATAACGATATACACTACCATCATTATTTATAACAATAATACCTCTACTAACAGGTATAAATTCCATATTATCCATATATCCCCCTAAATTATTTGATAATATTTTAATATAGCATCTGCCATTGCATAACCAATTTGTTGTTTATTTTGCATGATAAATAGTGCATCTTGATAATCATCATGATAAGCTACTTCAACAAGCATACCAAATCTTACATAAGAATCATTTGCTTCACCTATTTCACCATTTGCATATTTAACTCCTCTATTATAACCCACTCTATCTTTATATGGATATAAATCTGTAATACTATTTTCAATTAAATTAGCAAGACTATAAGTTTCAGAGTTTTCAGTATCAATCCAAGTTTCTGTTCCATAAGCAGTATGTTTGCTTGATGCATTAGAATGTATTGCAAGTTTCATATCAACACCTAAATAATTAGCATCTCTATTCCATTGATTAATATTACCAGATGGATTATTACGATATACAGTAACACCATAAGATTTTAATCTTTCAACAACATAATTAGCTATATCATTCATTTCATTCTTTTCTGTCGTAAAACCTGTTGCATGTACACCTTCATTTAGCCCTTGATTAGATGGAGATATATAAACAGATAAACTATTCTTACTACCTACATTAATATCATATTCTTTAACAATACTATTTTCTCTTAAATCACCTGTTGCAACACATTTTAAAATAACATTAGAATCAATTGTAATAGGTTCAGTATAAAGTATTCCATCAGTAAGTGGATCTTCCCCATTTAAAGTATAATAAATATTTGCATTTTCACTAGGAGAAGCTAAAGTAATCTTGGTACCTGCTTTAACATATTTAGGATTATTAGATATATAAACAGGTTTCATTTTAATCTTATCAGTCATCGTAAAACTAATTGAATCACTCTTAACATAATCACCATTAGATGCAATAACTTCAACACGATAATTACTACCACCCATAAATAAAGAACTAGAAAACTTAGCTTTCTTCTTTAAAGTATCAGTACTACTAATCAAGTCATTATCATGATATAAATTAATCTTATAATTACTAGCATTATCTCCACCATCATAAGTTAATATGACATCATCATATACTAAACTAGTATTATTACTAGGACTAGTAATATGTATATCACTTAATGGATTAATACCATTATATAAAGATAACTTATCTATAGTAATACCATCACATACAAGTTCAAGATTTAATACAGTATTCATATCTTTATAATAATCTATATTAATATTATAACTATTATCTTTAATAATATTATTTTCAAGAATATTATCATCTCTTTTAATTAAAAGATAATAATTATTACTAGATAAATCACCATCTATTTGTAAATTATATTCACTATTATTAAGATTTAAATTATTATTACTACTAAATAATGGATCATTAAAAGTAAATACATAAGCATCTTTAGCAGGTTTATAATCACCTAGTGAATCATAAGCATATACCATTAATGAATAAGACATATTATATTTTAAATTATTTAAAATAAATTTATTATCAGTATCAGTAGTATATACTGAATAAATAATATTGCTATCACTATCTAGCATTTCTATTTTATATTTAACTGCTGCTTTAACTCTATCAAATTTAACTTCAAAATTATTATAAATATGATTAACACTTTTAATATTAAAAACTGTTAAAACATTACTACTATTCATAATAATAAATACACCAACAAAAGTAGATATAACAAAAACAAGTATAACTAATAATATTCTAATAATTGTCTTCTTCATATTATCTACTTCCTTTTATCCTAAAATATTATAATAAATTTATTTTTAATAATAAATAAATTATTTAATAATTCCATTAATAGTAAGTAAACCCATAAAGCAATAAATACCAAGTACTATAAATATAAGTACTATTAATACTAAAGATAATCTATCTAATCTTTTATTTGTCTTATTATTTATTTTATTCATATATTTTCACCATAATAATTATAACATATTTGAAATATTAACTTTTATATATGAATAAAAATATAGTAAACTACTTACTATATTTTTTTAGATTATATATATTTATACTAGGTTTATTAAAGAATCTTATTTTTTTATCACTAGTACCTATACCACCAGATATATATATTTCACTATTATTAGGTAATTTATAATGATATTCTCTATATTTTTTAGCACCAATTGGAGTATATAAAGTACCAATAATAGGTAATCTTACTTGTCCTAAATGTGAATGACCTGCTAGTGCTAAATCAAATTTATAATTAAGTACTTTATCTATTTGATCAGGTTCATGTAATAATACTATCTTATATAAATATGTATTATTAGTTTTAAAAGAAGCAGAATAATCTGGTTTACCTGTTAATAAATCATCTATACCAATAAACAAAATATTATCAATTAATATATTACTATTCTTAAGTAATGTCCAATTTAATTTCTTATTAGCTTGATAATAAGAAGCTTTACAATCAAAATCATGATTACCTGGTACATATAAAACATGATATTTACATTTAATATTATTCATAATATTACAAAATTCATCTAATTCACTTTGTGATAAAATAACATTACGTTCAAACATATCACCAGTAAATACTACTACATCAGCATTTTCTTCATTAATTTTATTAACTAATTTTTTTATTTCTTTACTATGTACTGTAGAACCATAATGTAAATCAGTAAAATGTACTATTTTAAAGTTATCTATATGTTTATTATATATATCATATCTTTTAGTAATTAAACCTTTAGTACTAATAAATCTCATCCATAATAAAGTAATAATTATTATTAATATTAATATTATTATAAGTATAATTATCAAAATATCACCATTCCTAAACTATACTTATAAAAATAACATTTATCTCTTTCTTTGTCTATTAGCATCTTTAACTTTATTACTTTCCCATTCACCTGATTCCCAGTTATCTCTACGGTAATATAGTGAATTAGTATAATTTTTACATACGTCAAAATACCTATTAGAAATATCACTAGCACTGGTGTTTCTCGTATAACCCATTTGTTCATCTTTAAATGTATCTTTAGTTTCCGCAAATCTTACTAAAGCATCATCATCACTAGTATTAACATCTGTTAATACTTTCATATATTTAGAATATTTATTTATCATATATTCTGGATAATTTAATACTTCACCATATATAACATAAACAGGTCTTTTTAAACAATAAGTAATAATTGGAAAAAAGTTTGATCTATTATTTATATCATCATCGTTTGGAAGACCAATAGATTTAGCAGCATCAAATCTAAATCCATCTACTCCTAAATCTATGAGTTCATTTAAAAAATTAATAACAAGTTCTTGTACCATTTCATCATTTGGATTTAAACCAGGTACACCCATGCAATAGTGAGTAACTTTATATCTATCGCTCCATTCATTACCCTTAATATTTTCTTTTCTTCTCCAGGCACTATTTCTATTGCGTAAATGCTCATCTATTTGTCTATTAGGATCAAGACTACCATAAGTATTTTCCCCAGCCATATGAGCAATAACAACATCGACAATAACATTTATTCCCTTTTTATGACATCTTTCACATAAATATTTTAAATCACTTTTTGAACCATATTTATTACCAACCGAAAAATTAATAGGTTGATATAACATCCACCATTCATTACTACTCTCATCTTTCGTTTGTTGTACTGGACTAATCTGAATACAATCAAACCCCTGACTTTTAATCTTTTCAATCATTGAATCATCAATATCATTCAATTTCATTTGAAATAAACTCAAAATTCTCATATACGCTCCATGTTAACACTTATATTATAACATAAAAAAGAATAAGTTATATCTAACTTACTCTAATATATTTATTAATCCACTTAGTAAACTTATTAATATCTTGATAATTATCTAAATCACTATCACTATTAGCATCTAAATAAGCTATTACTTTACCACTACTTATTATAATAACTGATGGTGCATATTTAACTTTACTATATAAATAAGTATTTTTAAATTCACTAAATGGTATACTATAAATTAATATCTTATTATTAGTCATATATTCTTTAAAAATACTATCACATGGTATTTTAAAACTACAAAAACTATTATAAGTAAATAATATATAATTACTATCTAATTTATTATTTACTTCATCACTACTTATTTTAACAAAATCAGTTCCATTATAATTATATGAACAACTTTCTAATTCTATTTTATTATTATTTAATATAAATATTATTATTCCTATTATAAATATTATTAATATAAATATTAATATTTTATAATTAAATTTCTTTTTGTTATTCTTTTTCATTATTTATCTTATGTAATTCTTTAAAATTAATATCATAATATGGAACTATACTAAAGTTATAATAAGTCTTATTATTGTATTCATATTTAGTTTCTATTTTATTTTTACCATTATAATACCAATAACCACCTATATCTCTTATCTTATTTTCATCCCATCCAAGAGCTATAAGCATTTTCTTAATATCACCGGCATAACCACCGCCACCACACATTAAAAATATATTTTTATCTTTAGGAAATATACTTTCTAAGATACTAAGTGATTCTTCATAATTAGCTACATATGTATTATCATCTTTTTGAGTAAATAAACTATTACCATCGTAAAAATTAGTAACACCTTTTTCTTTTAAGTTATTAATATATTCATCAGTAAATGCAAGTAAATATGGTCTAGGTACAACTTCAAAACCTCTGATAAAACCACTTAAGTATTTATCTCCACCTTCTAAATTATCCCAAGTTGCACTATCTTCAAGCATTCTTACATCTAAATAAACACTATCACTTCTACCTAAATAATCATCAATATTACTTTCATTAATATTTTGATCAATTCCAAGACTACCACGAACACCCTCACTTAACTTAACTTCAGGTAAACTCTTTTCTTCATATATTACAGTATTATTTTTATTATTATAATTACTAATATTTATAATAACTAATATAATAATAACAACACTTAATATTAAATAAATAATTTTATTTTTCATTTTATTATTCCTTCTTTCTAAAAAAAGAATACTATTAAAAGTATTCTCTTTAAATAAACAAGAAGTTGAAATAACTAAATAGTTAGTTGAATTAATTATTTAAATAATTTATTAAATTTATCTTGTATTAATTTTTTTCTTTTACTATTATCTATAATCTTATTTAATTTAGTATCAATAATATCTCCCTCTTTAGCATCAGGATATCTGTTTTTATTAATATTTTTATATTTACCATCAGGAAGTTCTACTACTAAATAGTCTTCTTCAATTCTATCTACTATTATTTTCATATTATTTCTCCGTACTAACATCTAAACTATTACCATCACTAGTAACAATGATTGTTCCATTTTCATCAGTTCGATAAACTTTTGCACCGACTTTTTCCCATCTTTTTATTACATCACTACTAGGTAAATTATATTTATTATCTTTACCTACAGAAATAATTGCAATACTTGGTTTAACTTTAACAACAAAACTTGGACCAGATGCTGTACTTGAACCATGATGGCCTACTTTAATAACATCACTTGAAACATCATCAGTTATTTCATTTTCGGATAACTTAGTAGCATCACCCATAAATAAGAAACTCTTGTTTTTATATGTTATTTTTAAAACAATCGAATAAGAATTTAAATCAGAATAACTTGATGAAACAGGTGCTACCATATAAGCTTTTAAATCACTTTGATTAATCAAATAAACACCAGCTTTACCTTCAGTAATCGTTTTGTTTTTTGAAGCAATCGTATCTAGTAAATTTTCAAATGTCTTAGTAGTTGTCGTAGCATTAGGCATATAAATATTATCAAAATCAAAATTATTTAATACATAACTCATACCACCAATATGATCTTCATGTGGGTGTGTTCCAATCACATAATTTATCTTAGTATAGCCAAGACTCTTAATATAATTAGTAACAAGCTCTCCATCTTCAGTTTCACCTGCATCAATTAATATACTTTCACCATTAGGAAGCTCAATAAACTCAGAATCTGCTTGTCCTACATCAATATAATGCACTCTTATATTACCTGTAGTATTTTCGTTTACTAAACTTGTTGTGCTCGTAATATCTTCACTACTTATACTACTAGTAGTATTAACATTACTAATGTTATCACTAGTATTACTATTTAAATATTTACCAAAAGATGTTCCATAATAAACAATATAAAATAATAAAGCAATAACTAAAAATACTAAATATAATTTATTATTACTATTTCTTCTCTTACTCATATATATACCTACTTAATATCTTCATTAATAATATCATCAGTTAAATTAATACTAATAACATCACTATTATTAAATATTTCTTCGATATTATCTTCTTTAATATTTGAATTATCTAATAAATGTAATTCAAACTTATAATATTTATCTAATTCTAAATTGTTATCTAATAATAAATTATAAGAATCAGCATAATATATCTTATATTTCTTTTTATTATTATCTTCTAAAGTTAAATAATAAGATCCATAAGATTCTCCATTACTAATACTCTTTAATTTATAAGTTCTAATAAAAGTATAAGGATCTTTACTACAATAATAATCTTTATAAGAACTATAATCATCTAAAAAATATATATCATTATTATAAGTATTATCACTTAATAATCTATTACATTTAATAATAGTTATATTATTAATCTGATATATCTTAGTACCATCATCTAATTCTAATGGTTTATGTCTAAATAAGAATATATTATCTATACTATTATTGTTTAAATAATCTAATAAATTAATATTTCTATATTTAATATTATCTATATTATATGTATATATTTTATA
>OMVK01000031.1 GCA_900314465.1 uncultured bacterium
AAAATTATCTAAATCATTAATATTTATTTCCTTCTTATTATTATATGTTTTATATACAGCAAATCCTAATAAAATAACAATTATTACTAATATAATAATCATTATAATATCATTTCTCTTTTCTATATTATTATTCATATAACCACTATCTTTTCTATTAATATATTAACATAATATAAATAGTTTATAAATGCTAATAATATTTTATTTACAAAATGAATATCTTTTTATATATTACATTTAGAAAGAAGAAACATATATGGAAGTAATAGGTATTATATGTGAATTTAATCCTTTTCATAATGGACACATATATTTTATTAATAAGATAAAAGAATTATATCCTGATTCATTATTAATATTAGTACTTAATGGTTATTTTTTAGAACGTGGTGATATATCTATTGAATCAAAAGAAGAAAAAGTAAAATTAGCTCTTGAAAATAATATAGATATAATACTTGAGTTACCTGTACTTTTTGGAACTATGTCAGCAGATATTTTTGCAAGTACTTCACTAGAAATATTAAATAATATGCATATAACTAAATTAGTATTTGGTTCTGAATCTAATGATATAAATATCTTAACTAATTTAGCTAAACAAGAATTAAACAATAATTTTAATATAAAAATAAAAGAATATTTAGATAAAGGATATAATTATCCTACATCATTAAGTAAAGCACTTAATACTAATATAAATACACCTAATGATTTACTAGGAATAAGTTATATTAAAGCAATACTTAAAAATAATTATAAGATTACACCTATTACTATTAAAAGAACTAATAACTATCATGATATAGTATCTAATGATAATATAATATCAGCATCTAATATAAGAAATAAATTAAATAATAATATTAATATAGATAAATATATACCATCTAATAGTAATATTATAAATATTAATTATGATTTATTATTTAAATTAATTAAATATAAAATAATAACAGATAATAATTTATCTCAGTATGAAACCGTAGATGAAGGTATAGAAAATAAATTAAAAAAAGAAATATATAAATCTAATAATATAGATGAATTAATACATAATATTAAATCTAAAAGATATACTTATAATAGATTAAAAAGAATGTTAATACATATTTTATTAGGTATTAAAAAGAATGATTCTAATATTAAACTTGAATATATAAGGTTACTTGGTTTTAATAATAAAGGTAAATTATATCTACATAGTATAAAAAGTAGTATACCTATTATTACTAAATATCGTAATATAGATTCTAAAATAAAATTATATGAAGATAGAGCATCTTTAATATATTCACTTATTACTAATATAGATACTTATACTTATGAAAATAATAACAAACCTATAATATATAAATAAAAAGCTATCAAATGATAGCTTTTTAAAATGAATCTATATTAATTCTAATTTTATTAATACCTTTATTATAAGCCATAGCTTGTACTAAAGTTCTAATAGCTTTAGCCATTCTTCCTGATTTACCAATAACTCTTGGCATATCGCTTTCAGTTACAAGTATTTCAAGTTGTATAACATCATCATCTGAATTAAACTCTTGTACTTTAACTAAATCTGGTTCTAAAGCTATGGATTTAACAAGATTTTCTGTAAAAGAATCTAAGTCTTTATGCATAATTACTTAGCTTCTTTCTTTGATGCTTTCTTAGTTGTTTTCTTAGTTGTTTCTTTTTTTGGTGCTTCTTTTTTAGCTTTCTTAGCTACTTTTTTAGTTTTACTTGTTTTATAATCAGCCCATACACCTGTCTTAGATAAAACAGATTTAACAGTATCAGTAGGAATAGCACCATTCTTTAACCAATAAATAACTCTTTCATTATTTACAGTAACAGGGCAATCTTTCTTAACTGGATCATAAGTACCAACAGTTTCGATAAACTTTCCATCTCTTGGACTTCTTGAATCAGCAACTATGATACGATAAAAAGGTTTTTGTTTAGCACCCATTCTTTTTAATCTTAATTTAACAGCCATAATTTTCCCTCCTTCATAACTAACATAGATTATAGCATTATATAAAAATAAGTCAACCTATTTTAGTTGACTTATTGAATATTTAATATTTCTTTTAAAGAAGAACTTATCTCACTTACGGAATTATCATCAAGTATTAATACATAAACATTATTATTCCCAGTTGAATAACATTTTCTTGAGTCACTTTCAGCATTTTTATCAGGACTGAATGATTGAATATCCCAATTTGAATCAGCACCAAGTTCTTTTAAAGCTAACTTAGATAATGAATTATATGAAATATTAGTAAGCATATTACCATTAAGTTCGCTTAATATCTTATTATATCTAGTAATCATAGATGGATTAGACATCTTTTTAATCATAGCTTCGATTATTTCCATTTGATGATTACCTCTAGCAATATCACCAGTAGTAAAAGTATGTCTGTTACGAGCATATGCAAGTGCTTGTTTCCCATTTAAAGTTTGTTCACCAGCACTCAAACATATCTGATCTTTTTTCTTAACACTTCTGTATTGGTCAGACTCACAGAAATCTTTTTCAACATTGACATCTACTCCACCAATCGTATCTATAACATCAATGAATGAAGTAAAATTAACTTTAACATAATAATCAATATTAATACCATATAAATCTTTTAAAGTATTCATAGACTCTTCTGCCCCATAAATACCAGCATGTGTAAGTTTATCATATTTATTATTCATATGAAGTTTAACATATGAATCTCTTGGTGTAGAAACAATACCAATCTTATGATCAATTGGATTAACAGCTAAGATAATATTAACATCACTTCTTGAATTAGATGAAATATTTCCATTAGAATCTTCACCAGATATATATACTGCAAATGGCACTTTGCTCAGGTCAGTATCACTATTAATAACAGATATTTTCTTTCTAACACTTATTTCTTTAATCTTTTTTAATTTACTAAAATCACTACTATTAGTTTCTTGTATTATTGGTTCATATGAAGTATTCAATAATATCGAATCACATTTACTTTTAAATAAATTATTTAATAAATCATCTATATCACTAACTTTATCACTTGTAATACTTATCTCATCTTTAATATTATCTAATGCTTTATATACAGATTCATCTTCCATATAATCTATTGTTTTATTTGATAAATCACTCATACTTTCATAGTTTGAATCACTTAAAACATAAATACCATAAGTAGTAACTCTCGTTCCATCATCTTTTAAACTCTGTAGAAATAAAATAGTTCGATTACCATAATTTAAAAATATAATTTCCAATATAATAATTATTAAAGATAATAAACATAATATGAATTTAAAAAAGCCTCTTAGTTTTCTACTATTTAACCATCTTATAAATATAAATAATACAAATAAAGATATAACAAATATAATGGCATCATAAAATAATGAAAAATAACCATTCTTAAATATATTAAATAAAGTAATAAAAGATAGTATTAGTAATATTAATGATATTAATCTATTAAAAGCAAAATGTCTTTTAGTTGTTTTTTTATTATTTTTATTATCAGTTGCCTTTTTATTATTGCTATTATTCTTAGATGACATCTTATCACCCTAATACAATTGTAACACACAAAATAAAATAATAAATTAAAATAATATTTCTTTTACATAAAAAGACATAAAAAAAGAAGTATAAAACTTCTTTAAATATTATCTCTATCTCTTAAGAATGGAGGTATATCATATTCATCATCATATGAAGATGATTGATTAGTTGTTGTATCATCTTGACTTTGATTATCATCTGTATAATCACCTTGATTTAATAGATTCTTATCATCATCAAAACCAGTAGCAATAACAGTAACTATAACTTCATCTTTTAGATTTTCATTAATTACAACACCAAATATAATATTTATATCAGTATTAGCTGCTTGAATAACTGCTTGAACAGCATCATCAGCTTCGAATAATGTAAGTGAATTACCACCAGTTACATTAATAATAGCATCTGTTGCTCCATCAATTTTTTCTTCCAGTAATGGACTAGAAACAGCTTGTTTTGCAGCATTAACCGCCCTATCTTCACCAGTTCCAAGACCAATACCAATAAGTGCACTACCACGTTTTTCCATAACTGATCTAATATCAGCAAAATCTAGGTTAACAAGTCCAGTAACTGCAATTAAATCTGAAATTGATTGAACACCACGATGTAAGACATTATCAACTGCCTTAAATGCTTCAGTTAAACCTGTAGATTTATCAATTACACCACGTAAATTATCATTTGGTATAACAATTATGGTATCGACATGTTTCTTTAAATCATCAAGACCAATAATTGCTTGTTCCATTCTTCTCTTACCTTCAAAACTAAATGGTTTAGTTACAATAGCAACAGTTAATGCACCAATATCTTGAGCAATCTCTGCAATTATTGGTGATGCACCAGTACCAGTTCCACCACCTAAACCACAAGTTATGAAAACCATATCAGCACCCTCAAGTGCTTTCTTAATTTCTTCTTTAGATTCTTCAGCAGCAGATCTACCAATTTCTGGATTAGCACCAGCACCTTGACCTTTAGTTGTATTTCTACCAATTTGTAATTTAATCTTAGCAGGTGATGCATTCAAAGCCTGTAAATCTGTATTAACTACGATAAAATCGATACCTTGAACACCATATTCAATCATTCTATTAACGGCATTACAACCACCGCCACCTACACCAACGACTTTTATTTTAACTATTGGATTAACATTTTTTTCTTTATTATCATTATCCATAATAACACTCCCTTATTCTAATTATCAAAAAAGATACCGAATACCTTACCTAATACAGAATCACTAGATATTTGTTTGTTATCTTCAATACCACTAATTATATTAATGTCATCTTCAGAAAACATCGAATATTCACGATCTCTTAACTTCAATTTTTCATCAAAATACTTTATCATTCCAATACAAACAGCATATTTATTATTACGTGCACCAACTATCATCATGTTAGACACACTAGCTTTTGTACCAAAAACACTTTCAACTTCCAAAGGAAAACCTCTAAATTCAGACAATCCTCCTGTTATGATTATATAACTAATTTCTTTTCTTGTTAAGTATCTTATTTCATTTTTTGCCTTATTTAATATCTCTTGTAATCTACTCATACATACTTGGGAAACCTCATATTGATTAACTTTCATTTTTTCTCCTTGATTGTTTACAATTTCCATATTTTCTTTCTGACTAGCATTCTTATTATTAGCTAAAGCAAATGTTTCTTTTATCTTTTTACTTTCTTTATTATCTATCTTATATATAAAACTAATATCATTATCAACATTATCCCCACCATATGGAAGTACCATATTATTAATAATAATACCTTTATTAAATACACCAATATTTATTGTTTGTCCACCAACATCACATACAATTCCAACACTATTATCTGTTGAAACATTTTTATGTGCATAATATGAACCAATTGATGGAATCATTACATCGACAACATCAACAGAACACTTTTCAAGTATCTTAGCAATTAAATAAACATCTTTTTTTGGAACAGATACTATAACACTTTTAACTTGTAAAGATTCACCCTTAACACCAAGAGGCAAACGATACTTATTGCCATCTACTTTAAACATAATAGGTATTATTGTAACAAGTTCATTACCCTTATCGACTTTGCCAACAGAAGAAGTCTGCAATACACGTTGTATGTTATTTGCATTAACTTCCATATCATCTTTAATATCAATCTGTGCTTCACCAACTTTAAAATCAGCTTGTTCTTCAGACACAGTTGTTATAACTTTAGATACTTTTACCCCTAATAGTTCTTCTGCTCTTTTTAATAATTTTTTGATTGCATATTCTGTCTCATCAGGTTCTACAATAGTTCCATTTTTAACACCACGAGAGTCTTCATCAATTGCGCATAAAACATTAAGTGAATCACCAAGTATTTCTGCAACAACAAGTTTTATTTTGCTGCTACCAATATCAAGACTTGCAAGTATTTCTCTCATGAAATTCACCACCGTACCATTAATTAATTATACACTATAATATTTTATAAATAAAGAATATTATTGATTGTGTTATAATTTAATTGGTGATATATATGAAAGACACTCTAGCCATAATAATAAATAAATCAATAAGTATAATATGTAAAATATTAAAACCTATATTACATAAAGATGGTTCGGTTACTCCAGGTTATTATGCCAATAAATATTCAAATAATATCATTGATAGATTAAAATATCCTAAGATAATTATCGGAGTTACCGGTTCAAGTGGTAAAGGTTCAACAACGAGATTAATTGCTAAGATACTTGAAAATAATAACTATAAAGTTATTTGGAATAAAAATGGTTCTAATCTTTATAATGCTGCCGTTACTTTAATACTTAATCATACCAACTCATTTACAAAGAAAATAAACGGTGATGTTTTATTATTAGAATTAGATGAATCATATATTAAATCTGTATTTCATAAAATTAATCCCACACATTTAGTAATAACTAATATAACAAGAGATCAAGTTGCACGTAACGGTGAACCAGAATTAATATATGATAAAATACTTAATTCAATAGATCCAAGTACTACACTTATTATTAATGCAAATGATCCATTAACTTTGAGATATTCACTAGATACAAATAATAAAATAGTTAAATATGGAATATTAAAATATAAAACAGATTATAAGAAACCATTAAGTGATACTCTTGATGCAGCTTATTGCCCTATTTGTCATACAAAATATAAATATGATTGGTATCATTATGGTAACATTGGTATATTTAAATGTCCTAAATGTAAATATGGAACATTCCCTTTAAATTATCATGCTAATGATATTAATCTAGCTACTAAATTTATGACAATAAATGAACATATTGTAAAAATAGATTATCCAGCAATATTCACTTGTTATGCAACACTTGCAGCCTATGCTCTTACTAATACTATTGGTATAAGTGATGAAAATATTATGGAATCTCTTAATGATAATCAAGAAGAATTTAATTCAAATAATATTTTTAAAATTGGTAGAAGAAGAATTGAAATGATTGATTCTAAACCAGAAAATGCTCTAAGTTATGAACAAACTATCGATTATATACTAGAACAAAAAGGTAATTTATCTATTATTATTGGTTTTGATAATGTCTCACGTAGATATAGTTTAAATGATATATCTTGGTTATATGATATTAATTTTGAAAAATTAAATAATCCTTTTGTCGATAAGATATTTTGTATAGGTAGATTTAGATATGATATTGCTTATCGTTTAGAACTTGCTGGTTTAAAAGATAAAATAATAATAATTGATGATTATAAAAAGAATTTAAGTTATCAAGTAACACATAAATCTAAAGGTAATATTTATACAGTTATATTTGTTGATATGATGGATGATGTAAGAAATGCTCTAAGTGAGGTGAATAAATAATGAAAGTAATAAAAATACTACACTTATATTATGACTTAATGAATTTATCAGGTGATTCTGGTAATATCACTGCACTTTTGGAAGCATTTAATAAGCAAAATGTAAAAGTAAAACTAGATAAATTAAGTATTAATGATAATATAGATTTTTCTAAATATGATCTAATATATATCGGTGATGGTTCTACTAATAACCAAGAATTAGTAAGACAAGATATTTTAAAATATAAAGATGATATAACAAAAGTTATACAAAATAATATACCATTTATCGCAACAGGTAATTCATATGAATTATTTGGTAATAAAATAAATGATAAAAAAGCTTTAGGTATATTTAATTTTAATAGTTATAATGTAGATAAAATAATTACTGATGATTATATACAAAATAGTACAAGACTTGTATCTGAAGTAGTATATGAAACAGATGTTATAGATAAAAAAGTAATTGGTTTTACTAATCATAATCATATTAATAATATTAATGGTAATTATTTATTTAAAGTAATAAAAGGATTTGGTAATGATTCAACAAGTAAAAATGAAGGAATACATAAATATCACTTCTTTGGTACATATACCCTTGGACCATTATTAATAAGAAACCCTTATCTAAGAGATAAAATAGTAAAAGATATCTTAATACAAAATAATATAGATTATAAAGAAGATAAAAATAATTTAGCCTATAAAGCTTATGATAAATACTTAGAAAATTTTAATATAAACTAAAAGAAATGCAAACTAGCATTTCTTTTTCTTATCATAAATACATATTAATATAAATACTAATATAGATACTAAAGACAAAACAATACCAGGTATCATAAAAGACATATTATATTTAATCTTAATATTATGATAACCTTTATCTATATCAAAAGATAATAATACATCAGCAAATTTATATGTATTAACTTTCTTATCATCTACATATACATCTATATTTTTATCATATGGAATAGATACATACATCTGTCTATCTTTATCTAAATTAATATTACCATCAATATAATCTTCATTAAATACATTCATATTAAATTTATTAGTATTAATATAATCAGCAAATAACTTATATTTATTATCATCTAATTTATATACATAGAATAAATCTTTATCATAATTAGTATAAGATATAGTTAAAGTATCAGAATTAAGTGGTATTATATGCATATATTTATATTCTTGTTTTTTTATATTACTATCTATATTATCTTTCTTATATGAGTAATTAGTATAATATAAATTATTATTAACAATAAAATAATTTATATTATCTATATTAACATATATAAATATATTATCCGTATTATTAAATTTATATGTAACTATATTATTATTAATATTTATATTATCTGGTTTAATCTCTGTAAATATATTATCTATATTAGATATATTATTAACTAAATTATTTAAATTAATAAATGGATTATTATTATCATATTTAATATTATTATCTTGTTTATTTATACCAAACATTAGTGATGATTCATAATTAGATTTATATATATTATCAGATATCTTATTATAATAATTACTATTAATATTACCTACTACATATTTAACATCAAAAAGTAAACCATTAACTGGTGTAACATAATTACCAAGTGATGATAATTTACAAGCATTATAACCAATTCTACTCATAAAATCACCCATATTTAAATAAGTCATTGATGTATAATAACCCACATCATAATAATCATATTTATAACCCATATTAGTATCATTATAAGTATTATCTATCCTGTAAAAATTATTGTCATTATTACTAATATAATTAATACTATCTTGATAACTATTATCATAAATATTATCAGTTTTATAATATAATAATATATTACTATTAAATGTAATAATACATTCTAAAGACACTAATATAATAAATATTAAAGATATATATTTATAATCTTTCATATAATATATTAGTGTCTTTAGAATGTATTATTACATTTAATAGTAATATATTATTAAGATCGGA
>OMVK01000054.1 GCA_900314465.1 uncultured bacterium
TTTTAGTTTTATATTATTTGAAGAATAAACTTCCTTATTATTTACTATTTTTTTAGGAGCAAATATACTATCAATTTTATTATTATTTTCTAAATTATTTATATAATATTTATTAAATGTAAACTTTCTTTTAATTTAACTAATAATATATAGTTTACTATTAAACAGCTAATACACTGGCTTTTTTGTTAGTATTTTCTTGTTCCCTTCTAGCATTTAATACATTAACTAATATTTCTCTTCTTTCATTATCAGTAAGCCCATTAGTTTCTTTATTACGTACATCATCTGTTTCTTGATCAATTAATACTATTGATATAAATATATTTGATGTAGAAAAATCATTAATATCATTCATAAATTTATCTTTGGCATCTTGTTTAGAACGCTCTTTAGCTTCATCAGCTTCTTTAGCCATTTGTTCAAGTTCTTTACTATTTAAGACTTTAAATTTTTTATCAAATTCAGAATCTAATTCATCATTTACTTTGGTATTTTCAAGATTTATCTTTTGAAAATTTTCATTTTCTTCAACAGGTACTATTGTTTGAACCTCTTCATCACTAGTTGTTTTAGCATGTACACTTTCATTAAGTGCTTCATTTGCTTTTTCTTCATTTGAAACAGATACACTATTTAATACAGGTGAAGCCATTTTTGAAGCTACATGATTAACATCAGGTACAACATTTAAAATAGATGCAGCATTTGTATCTAAAGTACTTCCGGCACTATTACTTGTTTCTGTGTTTTCTTTATTTTCAATATTTTCATTTTGAACATTTGGTACTTGTACATCACTAACTACAGTTTCATTTGTAATAGCAGGTGTACTTTCTTCTTTTACAGCATCAGTAGTTTCGGCATTCGAAGCAGGTGTAGTATTAACTTCAGGTTCAGTAGAAACTTCAGTTTTAACATCACTAGTAATAGGTGCAACAGATATACCAGGTGCAATACTTACTTCTTCATTTTTTTCTTCAACTGGCTTTTCCTCAGTAACCTTTACATCCTCTACTTTTTTATTAATATTTTTTATTTCATCAATAGATACACTTCTTCTATTAATATTATTATTTAATGTACCATCACTTAAAAAATATGCATTATTTTTAAATAAATCACTATTAAAATATTCATTAGCAGTTATAAAATTAAAATTATATTGATTAACTAAATTTTGATATAGACTCTTATCAAACTCGTCTAATTCTCTTTTAACAGCACCAAAAGATTGTAATGTACTAATAATATTCTTTTGTGCATTATCAGCTTCTTCTCTAGTATTAGCATTAGTTCTATCTACATAATAACCATATAAAACATCTACTTTATCTAAAATATTATCTTTAAATTTATTATTTAATTCTTCTAGTTTCATATCCATATACTATCACCCTATAATAATATTATATGTTAAATATTATTAATAGTAAATAAAAGATATTTATTATTTACAAATAAAAATATATCTATAATTATATAATTATAAATTATCATCATTTATATCATCACTAGTAAATAATATTATATCTTTTTTATTTTTTATATTTTTAACCCTATTAGCATGTCTTACTAATGATTTTTCATATATATTACGTACAAATCTAGCATTACCAAAATTATTGTCATTCATATGTTTATTTATTATTTCTCTTAATTTATTAATACCTTCTATATTAATATTAAATCCACTATTCTTTAAGAATTTCTTAAATATTAATATTAATTCATCTACTGTATAATCTTTAAAATTTAATATGTAACCTACTCTTGACATAAGTCCAGAATTAGAATTCATAAAGCTTTGCATTTCTTTATTATATCTCGCATATATTATTACTAAGTTATCTAGATTATTTTCCATTGCTAGTAATAATTCCGTAATAGCTTCGGAATTATATGAATTATTTTCACCTAAGATATAAGCTTCATCAATAAATAAGACACCGCCTAAGGCACTTTCAATTATATTATGTGTTTTAGGTGCCGTTTGTCCAACATATTCTCCTATTAAATCTTTGGCACTTACTTCGATTAATTTATCTTCTTTTATTAAATTTAAATTATAAAGTATACCTGAAACCATTCTTGCAACAGTTGTCTTACCTATACCAGGATTACCTAAAAATACCATATTTAAATTAATATCATCTAAATTAAGATATTTATAATTTTTAAGTTTAATCAAAGCAGCAAGTTCTTTTAATGACTTTTTAACATCATCAAGACCAACTAAATCATCAAGATTCTTAAATATCTCTTTAAGTGATTTATTCTTAGGTATATCAGGTATTTTATTATTAAAAGATATATATTCTGAAGTGCACCCCAAATCGGTAACACTATAAAAAAAGTACAAGATAATAATTTATAAAAGTTATAAGTTATTATCTT
>OMVK01000032.1 GCA_900314465.1 uncultured bacterium
TAGTAGGTATCTTATTTAATAAGACTAAGAATAAACATAATATTAAATATATATTAATATTATCTAATATATTAAATATATTTATTTATGGTATTTTATATATATTATTTAATACAGATAGTTTAATAATAGAAAGAATAGTTATTACTAGTTTACATTATTATTTAGGTTTGAGTATAATTATTATTGAATATGTTTGTTTTAAGAAGTTATTAGTAAAGGATTGATTTTATGAAAGTTAATGAATTAGTTAAAATAGTATCTGTTTTTATCTTATTAATTTCTATATTTTTAGTTTCTCCTGTATATGCAGATGATGAAAAATATTGTTGTGTTGGTACTGATAGAAAATTTAGTGTAACAAATACTGATGGTGCTGGTTGTAGTAAAATGGATGAAAGCAGCGGGGATACTTGTGATCAATCAAGAGGTCTTATTAGACCAGGTTGTTCATTAGGTGAACATTTTACCAACGATTTAAAAGGTGCACTTGGTGTTTTTAGAATTGCTGGACTAATTTTAGTTGTTGTTATGACTATTATTGATGCTATTAAATCACTTGCTAATGGTGATGCACAAGCTCAGATACAACCATTCTTTACTAAACTTTTAAAGAGAATTGCCGCTGCAATTGGAATAGTAGTAGTACCATTATTAATAATGTGGATTTTAGGTCTTTTAGGAATGACTGATTGTGGTGTAGTAACTGATAATACTTCATCTACGACAACTACAACTACAACAGCAGCTACTAGTTAAAATAAGCAAACTTAAAAAGTTTGCTTTTTCTATTATTTTTTATTATGCTGTGATAAAATCATTTCTAGATGGTGATATCATGTTAGATAAGTTCGTACCAGATAAATATTATCAGAGTATTTATGATATAAATTATAAAGATTTAAAAAAATATGGCATTAAATGCCTTATTTTTGGTGTATCTAATACGATTGTACCAGAAACAGAATATAAACCATCAAAGAAGTTAAAAGACTTATTTGAAGATTTAAAAAATATGGGTTTTCGTATTATATTAATAAGTAATAATACTAAAAAATATGTCGAACCATTTAAAGAAATATTATGTGTAGATTCTTCATATTTATCATTTAAACCATTAAAGAAAAAATATAAAAAAATATTAAAATTATATGATTTAAGTACTAATGAAGTAGCATGTATTGGTAGTAAATTATTATTTGATATATTTGGTGCTAATCGTATGGACTTAACATCTATTTATGTTAATCCGATAAGTACTGATGAATATGCAGTTACTAAATTAAATAGAAAATTAGAAAATCTAGTAGTAAATGAATTAACTAAAAAAGATTTATTTAAAAGAGGAAGATATTATGAATAAAATATGTTATGGATGTGGAGCTAAATTACAAAGTGATGATGAAAATAAAGTTGGTTATGTACCAAGTAGTTTAAATAATCCTAAATATTGTATGCGTTGTTTTAAAATGATGAATTATGGTATTAATAATAATTTAGATATTCCTAAAGATACTAAGGAAATAATTAGAAAAGTTAATAAAGATAAAATATTTGTAATATTCTTAGTAGATTTATTAAATATATCAGATAAAGTATTAGATATATTTAAAAGTATTAAAAAAGATAAATTATTAGTAGTAAATAAATGTGAATTAATGAGTAATAATATTACTAGTGATAAATTAATAAGTATTTTAAGAAATTATTATCATATTAATACTGATATTAGATTAAAGGGTGGAAGAAGTCATCATGGTGCACGTGGTATACTTGGCTATTTAAAAGAACATGATATTCATGAGGCTTATGTACTTGGTCTTACTAATTCAGGTAAAAGTACATTTATAAATGATATTGCAGAGATACTTGAAAGTGATATAAACAAAATAAATGTATCTAATAAATCAAATACAACATATGATTTTCTAAGAGTTAAATTAAATGGTAACTTAACATTAATAGATTCACCTGGATTTGTATTAGATAATTCTTTATTTCATGAAGTAAATAAAGATTCGATAAAAGAAATAACATTTAATATGAAAGATAATGAAGTATTATCTTTATTAGATAATAAATATTTTATTAAAGTAACTAATAATACATCTTTAACTATATATCATAATATTAATGGTAATAAACCATTTAGAAAATATTATAAAGATATAGATTTACTTGATAATAATATTAATATTAGTAATGATAATACAGATATTATTATATATGGTTTTGGTTTTATTAGAGTTAAGAATAGTACTAATATATTAACTAATATAGATAATAAATATATTGAATTAAGACCGTCTTTATTTGGTGGTAAATATGAATAAAATTCATGTTATGAGTGATGAACTTGCTAATAAGATTGCAGCAGGGGAAGTAGTTGAAAGAGTATCATCAGTAGTTAAAGAATTAGTTGAAAATAGTATTGATGCTAAGAGTAAGATTATTATTGTTGATTTAATTGATTCAGGTATTAAAGCTATAAAAGTAACTGATGATGGTGTTGGTATGTCACATGATGATGCTCTTTTATCTTTTGCAAGACATGCAACTTCTAAGATAAAGAAAGATGATGATTTGTTTTTTATTGAAACTTTAGGTTTTCGTGGTGAAGCTTTAGCATCAATTGCAAGTGTTTCTAAAGTTGATATGTATACATCTGAAGGTAGTGTTGGAACACATATAAGTATCGAAGGAGGAAAACTCATCAAAGATGAAGATGCTAGTGCAAGAAAAGGTACTATTATCGAAGTAAAAGATTTATTTTATAATACACCAGCAAGACTTAAATATTTAAAGAGTGATATTGCTGAACTAGCAAGTGTTACAAATTATATCGAATATTTATCACTTTCCCATCCAGAAATAAGTTTTACTTTAACTAATAATAATAAAAGAATAGTATATACGACAGGTGAAAATGATTTGTTAAAGACTATACATGAAATATATGGATATTCTGTATCATCAAATATGATTAATATCGAAGGATATAATGATGATTATGAAATAAATGGTTATATTTGTAAACCTGTTATATTAAGAAGTACACGTAATTATATGATTACTATTGTAAATGGTAGAGTAATATCTAATAATGAAGTTAATCGTTGTATAAATGATGCTTATTTTCGTTTTAAACCAGATAATAAATATCCGATATGTGTTATTCGAATTGAAACAGATCCAACACTAATAGATGTTAATATACATCCATCTAAACATGATATTAAATTTTCTAAGATAGATTCATTAAAAGAATTACTTACAAATACTATATCTGAATCTTTAAGAAAAACATTATTAGTACAAGATGTAGAAAATAGAATAAATATAGATAATACTTATCTTGATAGACAAGATAATATTAATAATACTAATGATAATAAAGAAGTACATGAAGTTAATGAAGTACAAGAAGAATTTAATTTTGGTAATACTAAAGAATTTAGTAAAGTAAAAGAAAGTGTAAATGAGTCATCTAATACAGTTAAAAGACCTAATGAAGATATTAGAAATCTAAATTTAACACCACTAGCAATAATACATAAAACATATATTGTAGCAAGTGATGAATCAGGTATGTATTTGATAGATCAACATGCAGCACATGAACGTATTAACTATGAACGTATTATGAAAGATTTTAAAGAACATAAAGTATATAAGACTAAGTTATTAGTACCAATAACTATTGAGCTTTCACCAAGTGACTTTATTAAGATTAAAACACACTTTGATGACTTATCATCTTTTGGTTTTACTGTAGAAGAATTTGGTATTAATACAATTATTATTAAAGAACATCCAACATGGTTAAGAGAAGGATATGAAGATGAAACAATACATAAGATTATAAGTATATTCTTATCAGAAAAAGATTTTGATTATGTTAAATTTAATAATAAAGTTATTGCAACTATTGCATGTAAGTCATCAGTTAGAGCTAATGAGGAAATTAGTTTAAAAGAAGCTAAAGAAATAATAGATCAATTAATATTATGTGATAATCCATATAATTGTGCTCATGGAAGACCTACGATTATTAAATATTCTAATTATGATTTAGCAAGAATGTTTAAGAGAATTATGAACTAGGTAATACCTAGTTTTATTTTGTCAATACAAACAATTGTATTATTTACATTTATAGACATTATTTGTCTATAGTTTTATTGAAAATATTTAGGTTAATTAGTATATTATAATTGAACAGTGTTAGATAGTGGAAGAAAGTGGGGAATTCCATATGCTAATGGGTGAATACCATCATAATATAGATGAAAAGAAAAGATTAGTAATACCAAGTAAATTCCGTTCAGAACTCGGTAATAAATTTATTATCACCCGTGGACTTGAAAAATGCTTATTTGTCTATTCTGAAAAAGAATGGAATAAGATTATCGATGAACTTAATACTCTTCCATTTACTCGTAAAGATGTTAGATGTTTTACGAGATTCTTCCTATCAGGTGCTGTTTTAAGTGAAATAGACCAGTTAGGTCGTGTTTCAATTACCTCCCCATTGATCGAATACGCCGAGATTAATAAAGAATGTGTTATTATCGGCGCAAACGATCATCTTGAAATTTGGGCTTTAGAGTCTTGGAATAAATTCGTGGAAGAAAATATTGATTCATTATCTACGGTAGCAGAAAGTTTGTTTAAGGGTGGTTTTAATGCATTATAGTGTTATGTTAAATGAGTCAATAGATGGCTTAAATATTAAAAGTGATGGTATTTATGTAGATTGTACATTAGGTTATGGTGGACATTCTAAAGAAATACTTAAAAAACTTAAAACAGGTCACTTATATGGTTTTGATCAAGACAAAGAAGCATTAATATATTCAAACAATTTATTAAGTAGTATAAATTCTAACTATACATTAATACATGATAATTTTGTTAATCTAAAAGAAGAATTAAAAAAATATAATATAACTAAAGTAGATGGTATATTATTTGATTTAGGATTTTCATCCCCACAAATAGATAATCCTAATCGTGGCTTTTCTTTTATGAAAGATGCAAAATTAGATATGCGTATGAATCAAGATAGTGATTTAACAGCATACGATGTTGTTAATAAATATAGTGAAGATAAACTAATTAATATATTTTATAAATATGGTGAAGAAAAATATTCTAAATTAATAGCTAAAAATATTATTAAGAATAGACCTATTAATACTACACTTGAGTTAGTAAGTGTTATTAAATCATCTGTTCCGTATAAATATTTTAATGAGCATCATCCTGAAAGAGAAATATTTCAAGCTATTAGAATAGAAGTTAATCAAGAATTAAATGTTTTGGAAAGTGTTTTACCTGATGCGATAGATTTGCTTAATAATGGTGGAAGAATATGTGTAATAACATTTCATTCATTAGAAGATAGAATAGTAAAACAAACATTTAAAGAATATTCAAGTGTTAATTCACTTGTAAGTGGACTAAGAGATGAAGAAATACCTGATTATCTTAGACCAAAGATAAAATTAGTTAATAAACATCCATATACAGCAAGTGATAAAGAACTTAAAGAAAACTCTAGAAGTAAGAGTGCAAAATTAAGAATAGTAGAAAGAATATGATAATATGAAAAAGAATACTAAATTCATTCCTAAATTACATAAGGGTGAAAGAGTATGGCATTTTATTATTTTAATACTTGCAATACTAGCACCAATATCAATCGTATATACAAGTGCTATGTTATCTTCATCTAATTATGAAGTAGAAAAATTAAAAGATCAAATTGAACAACAAGAAAATGTTAATTCTAGTTTATCTATGCAAGTAGATGAACTTGCAAGTCTTTCTAATATACAAACAATTGCAAAAGAGTATGGACTAAGTTATAATAACGATAATATCGTAGTAATAAAATAGAGAAGTGATATTATGAAAATAAGAGGCAATAGTATTAAGATACATCCAATTTTTATCTTTATTATTGTCTTTTTGTTTGCTGTAATGACAGGTAAAATGGTATATGTTGCTTTAAATGATGTAATAGATGGGAAGAATATCAGAGAACTTGCTGATTCACGTACTACTAATACTGAAGTCATCGAAGCTACTAGGGGAACTATTTATGATAACCAAGGTAATACACTAGCACAAAATATTAATTCTTATACGATAATTGCTTATCTTTCATCTAAGAGAACAACTAATCCTGATAACCCTAAGCATGTATCTGATTATGCTGGTACTGCTAAGGCTTTATGCTCAATACTTGCACCAACTGATGATAAGTGCTATGACTTTATTTATGGAAGACTTTCACAAAGTGGTTTATATCAAACTGAACTTGGTAATTATGGTAAAAATATTACCGAAACTACTAAACAAAAGATAAAAAAACTAGATTTACCTGGTATAGATTTTGCTAAGACATTTAAGAGATATTATCAAAATGGTAATTTTGCTTCTTATATTATTGGTTATGCTAAAAAATATACTGATGAAAAAACAGGGGACATGGAGTTAATTGGTGAACTTGGTATCGAAGGATTTTGTGATAGATACTTAAAGGGTACTAATGGTTCAATTACTTACCAACAAGATGCTTATGGTTATCAAATGGCAGATAAAGTATATTATGAAACTCCGGCTAAAGATGGATATGATATCTATTTAACATTAGATAAACAAATACAAATATTCTTAGATGATGCTGTTAATAAATTCAAAGCATATGATCCTAGTTGGGTAACAATAACAGTAGCTGATGCTAAAACAGGTGCTATTATTGGTAGTGCAACAGACCCATCATTTGATCCTAATACAATGATTTTTACAAGTGATACACCAAATTATAACAACCCACTTACAAGTTATACTTATGAGCCTGGTTCTACCATGAAAATATTTTCTTTTATGTCAGCAATGGAAGAAGGATTATATAATGGTAGTGAATTATATCAATCAGGTAATATTAAAGTTGATGATTATACGATAAGTGATTGGAATAAATATGGTTGGGGTGCAATCACCTATGATACTGGTTTTACTTATTCATCGAATGTTGCTGCCGTTAATTTAGTACAAAAACTTGGAAGACAAAAATTACATGATTATTATGAAAAATTAGGCTTTGGTAGTAAGACAGGTATTGAGCTTTCTAATGAATATAGTGGTGATATTTCTTTTGAATATGCATCAGAACTTGCATCGGCATCATATGGCCAAGGTATAACTATTACTCCAATACAAATGATTCAAGCACTTACGACAATTACTAATGACGGTACAATGTTAAAACCATATATTATTCAAAAAATAGTTAATCATGATACTGGTGAAGTTGAATATGAAGGTAAAAGAAATGAAGTAAGAAAAATTTATTCAACTGATACAGTAGCTAAGATTACTGATTTAATGGATAAGACAGTCAATAGTGATGATCCAAATATAACTGGTAAATATTATCATACCGATGCTGTTAGAGTAATAGGTAAAACTGGTACATCTAATTATACTGACGAGACTGGTAAATATGTTGAAGGTGAACGTTATGTTATTCGTTCATTTGCTGGAGTATTCCCTAAAGAAGATCCAGAATATATTATTTATGTTGTGGTTAAAGACTTTAATGGTAAATCTAAACCAATGGGTGATATTGTTAAATCATTGATTGAATCAATTTCTAAATATAAAAACTTAGATGAAAGAGAATCTGATAAAGATGATTCTAAGATAATAACTATACCAAATTATTATAATAAAAGTTTAACTACAGTATCTAATGATTTAACTAATTTAGGTATTACTCCGGTTATTATTGGTGATGGTTCTACAGTTACTAAAACAGTACCAGAAAAGAATACTACTATATCTATTAATTCTAAATTATTTATTATTACTAATGGAACTAATATAACTATGCCAAATATTACTAATTGGTCTAGTAAAGACGTAATTGACTTTTGCAATATAGCTGGTTTAAAATATGAAATGAATGGATATGGTTATGTTAGTAGTTATAGTATACCTGCAGGTACAATATTAAATGATAATAGTTTAGTATTAACAGTTAATCTTACTAATATTGAACCTGAATCTTTAACTGATGAGGTGGTTTCTAATGGCACATAAAATAAAAGATAATAATAAAAGTAATATGATAAAGGATATATTTAATAATCCTAAGATCATTATTACTACTTTAATAGTTATATGTTTTCTATTATTATTTATTATGTTTTATATGAAAGAGAATAGTACTAAATTTTATTATGGTGATTTAATAGAAGATGAAGTAGGAGTACAAACTATTCATTGTGTTATTAATAAAAGAATTAATTATTTTTATAGTACTGGTGCAGGCTATTTAGGTGATGATAAAGACATTTATAAATATGAAATAGGTTATTATGTAATGGATAAGAATGGTAATAAGATAGATTTTGTAAAAGAATCTGGTAATTTAGATGATAAAACATCACTTAAAGCTGTTGTAGCTGCTAAAAGCTCATTTGATGTAGCAGAATATACTACAGATCAAGCAGTATATTTTAAAGATAATGTTATTAAGAATATCGATAATATATATTTCTATATTAAAGCATCTACTAATAAAGATAGTAATGATTATGATATAGATATTGAAAAGAAAGTTAATATGGTAAAAGTTGCATAAAAGATATACAACTTTTTTTATACTTTATAGTATAATAACTATGATGATGTATATGAATATAGATATTAAGTTAGCTAAAATAGCAAAAATAGATAAGATAAATAACAATACTAATGTTATATTATATATAGATGATAAATTATATAAAGTTAAATATATGAATTATCAAGTAGATAGTATATTTAATAATATTAATTATAATAATATATTTGTTATATTATTAGATAATAAGATTATAGGTTATTCTAATATAGATAAATCTAAAGCATTGCTTACGATAGATGAACATTATTTAAGTAAATATAATATTAGTTATTATGATTTTTGTAGATTAGTAGGGGATAACATTAAATA
>OMVK01000038.1 GCA_900314465.1 uncultured bacterium
TAATAGTAAATACAATAGTTAAGTTAATAACTAGTATATATATATTATCAGTATTAGATATATTACTATTTAAATATGATAATAAATATGGTAATAAATATAATTCTATATACATTAATATGCTTCTTAACATTAATTTAAATTTAGTATTAATTATTTTATATTTAAAAAATTTAGAACCAATGGTAAATCCATGATTACATGTTGTAAAAAAAGAATAATATATAAAAAATATTATAAATTCAGTTATTATTTGATTAGTATTAAATATTCTTATATAAATGTTAGATATAATAGATATTATTATAAAATCTATGGTATAAGCAAAAGCTTGTCTTATCATAGAAACATTTTCACCAGCATTATATGAATCTTCATCTATTTTTTCTCTTTTAGGTAAATATTTGATAAAAATATTACCGATTAAATAACCAATAATACCGCCTAAACTATTTTGTATTAAATCATCTACATCACATAATCTATATGATGTTTTATAGATAAAATATAATCCGGTTAATTGAGTTAATTCAAAAAATAAGCTTAATAAAAAAGAATATAGTAATGTCTTTTTAAAATTACAATTAAAATAGTAATGTAAATATATACCAAATGGTATAAACATAAGTATATTAAATATAGGTACTAAAAACGATGTGCTTTTAATAGCTTTTAAATATGTGCTAGGGTCATTATAGATAAATCCACTTTCATTAAAGAAGTCTTTTATTGCTTTAAATGGTATAAGATTTAATCTATCAAATCTACTACCTGATACAGTATTAATATCTGGTAATGGTAATATTACTAAGAAATATGAACATAATAAATAAAATATAAATGTATATATTATTAATGTTCGATATTTATTAATTGAACCATATTTACGATATTCATATATCATATATGGCAATGTAAAAATAAAAGCTATTAATGGAAATATTAATATACCCATTTTAATTGCATATTTGTATGTCATGAAAATCACCTCAATTTATTATACATAATTATTTAAAATTAATGTAAAATAATATCTAGTGATTATAATACGAAGGTGATAAAATGGCAAAACTTTATTTTAAATATGGTGCTATGAATTCAGGTAAGACAACTATATTACTTCAAACTGCTCATAATTATGAAGAAAGAGGTATGCATGTTTTTGTTGTAAAACCAAGTATAGATACAAAAGCTAATGAATATATATCATCAAGACTTGGTATAAAAAGAAAAGTAGATTGTTTATTAAGTGAATCTGATGATATATATAAAATTATTAAGAAGAAAAAAGATATCAATGTTGTTTTAGTGGATGAATGTCAATTTTTAAAGAGAGAACAAGTAGATGAATTAATGAAAATAACTACAGATCTTAATATACCTGTTTTATGCTATGGTCTTAGAACTGATTTTAAAACTAATGGCTTTGAAGGTTCAGAAAGATTGCTATTAATCGCACATAGTATAGAAGAAATAAAAACTATATGTAGATGTGGTGCAAAGGCAATATATAATGCACGATTTGTTAATGGTAAGTTTGAATTGGAAGGTGGACAAGTAGAAATAGATGGAAGAGAAAATATAACATATGAATCTTTATGTCCTAAATGTTATTCAAAATTAGTAGAAAAATATTATAAAAGTTAAATACTATTTATTTTTATTATTATATTCAACTATTTTATATTGTATAATTTACGTAAGATATGGAGGATTGAGTGAATGGAAAATACTTTTGTTGGTGTCGTTAATGGAATTGAGGTCACATATGAAATTCTTTTTACATTTGATAATGAAGAGTTGAAGAGAACATACGTAGCTTATACTGATCATCAAAAAGATAAAGATGGCAAAGAAAATATTTATATGGGATATATTAATCCATATGCAAATGACTTTGAATTACTACCAGTTACTACTCCAGAAGAGATAAGTATGTTTAATGATGTATTAGCAGAGATACAAGGTAAATTATCTAATATAAATAAATAATAAGGGTGATATTAAATGATAGAATATTTTGCAGATAGAATTAAATCTGCTGATGAAGAATATCGTTATAGATTAGATTTTAAGATTCAAGCGGAAACAGATGAAAAAAAGTTCCAAGCTTTACAAGCATATAAGAATTTTATTTCTAATAATGATTATTTATTTAAAAACTTAAAGCAAGTTTGTACTGCTAGATTTAATACTAAGGTTCCTTTATATGCAAAAGAATATGAAGAAAAAATTATTAGTATTTTATGTGAATTATCTAAACAAATGGATAATTTAAAAGTAGAGATGGGTAGTTATTATGATGAGATAATGCAGGAATGTGGACTTTATTGTCCATCTCTATTGGATATAGTTAGTTCTAATGATTTTAAGAATTCTCCAATTCCAACTTTACAATCAAGAATAGATTCAAAAGATAAAATGTATTCTGAATTTGAAAAAGCTGCTAAATTAACAAATACTGATATAACTAAAGAACCAACAATAGATAAACAAGTAGATTTTAACAAATTGGATGGTATGGAAGTAAAACATAGATTAGTTTTTATTAGTAGATTACCTAACGATGTTCAACAATCATATGATAGTGAATATCGTAGTTTAGCAGCAAGAGCTAATGATTTAAGACGAGAAAATAGACATTCAGTTTCTGATAATAGCAAACCCAGTGCAAGTAGTACAACGACTGATGTTACTACAACACCAAGTGATGTTGATTATGATACAAACACATCTGATTATCACCAAGAGAATAATGAAGATGAACATAAAACAAATGATAATAATAATATAAAAGTTAAAGCTGATTATTCTCAATTATTAAAAGATTATTATAATAGTGTTAAAGATAAAAGTGTTGAAGAGATAACTAATGAACTTATTGAATTAGATAATAGTAAATCTTATCAAAATTTATATGATAGATCTAATGGGGTAAGTGTTCATGATAAATATCAAATACTTATGAGTATTGTCTATGATAAAAATCGAAGTAAAGCTAATGGTAACGTTCAGGGACAAATAACAGGAACAACTTTAAGCGATAATAAAAAGCAAACTATAGATTATAGTAAATTAAGAACTAAAGAAGACTATCATATTACTCAAGAAGCTTATGATGACTACATAGCTGAAGGTTATGAACCTGGTACAGAAGATTTTTATCGTGCAGCAATTAATGATGGTGCTAATACCATTAACTATCCTAATAATAATACTGAAAGTATACCTTTAATTGAAGATAAACAAAGTGAAACTCCAAGATTAACTTCATCTGGAGAACCATTACAAATAACAGGACCTACAGAAGTAAAGCAAATTCCAGAGTTACCTCCTGCTTCAGAAATACCTTTATTAACAGGTCCAATAGAACAAAAAAAGGAAACTCCATTATTGCTAGGACCAGTTGTACCAAAGACAGATCAAGAGCATGTTTTAAGAACTTCTACGATTGTTGCTAATTTATGCGAAGGACTTGAATTTGGCGCAAAAGATGGTAAGTATTATTCAGCTTCTAATATAAAAGTAATGGCTAATACAAGAGATTATATTACAAAGGTTGATAATGGATGGTATAAAGCTGTTGCTGTTACACCAGCTATAGTAAAGATGCCTGGACTTGCGGTTATGAAAGCAATTGGTAATGCTAGACTTTCTGACGAGGCAAGAGCTAATATTGAAGAACTTGATCGTAGACTTACAGAAATGGAAAGTAATTTTGATGATCCGAGATGGGCTACACTTGCTGAAGGAAATGATTACAGTGCTAATTTCTCATATTATTCAAATATGCTCAGATATCCAGAAATTGTAACAACTTTATTTGCTGCACATATAAAAAATTATTATAGATATAAAGTAGATAAAAATAATGAGAAAATAACTGAATTATATGATAAGTTAGATGCAATACAAGCTAAAATTGATGCTTTAAATAGCAAGAGAAATGACAGTAATAGTTCTTTAATTGATTCGGCAATAAGTTCATTAGTAGCTGGTACTAGTGCTGATATACAAGAAATATTACATCTTCAAACTGAAAATGAAAAAATGTTAAATGGTGCTGGTGGAATATTAGATGTTAATGAAAATGTAAAAGCATCTAATACCCGTATGTCATTAAAAGGTGCAAGATTCTCTAAAGCTAAGGGCAGCAATGAAAACCAACAATTATTTGGAGAATATGATGCACAAATTCAAGCAGCTATTATTGATGGAAAAGAACTTGATGCTTTTAATAAATTTATGGAAAGAGACAAAGTTCTTACTAAAGAATCTAAAGTAACTCGTTCATTTTGGGGAAAAGTTCAAAATGGTGATGCTAATTATTCTAGAACAAGTGTTGCAAGAGACTTTAGAGATGACCCATTCTTAAAAGATTTAGCTACAACTGCTACAACAATTGGTTCAGCAGCTGCAATTGTTTCGAGCTTTCAAAAGATGGTTGAAAGAAATAATGCCATAAATGCCGATAATAAGGCTATAGATAATATTTCTGATCAGAATAGAAAAATTGGACAAGATGTTAATGCTCAAGGACAGCATATTCAGGACGATGCACGTGCCGTTGCTGCCGGTCAACAAGCTCAATCTAAAGTTACTCAAGTAGGTATGGGTGGATTTAATTCGCGTGCTGGTTATGATAATAATAAATATGGTGGACAGGGCGGATGGTTCGAAGATCCAAGTAGAGTAGATAGTGTAAAAGAAGGCTTTGATTCTATTACTAAAGATGGACAAAAAGTTATCGAAAGTATGGCTACTACTCAGAACGCTCTAAAGAGTCAGTTGGGGAATCCAAACTTATCTGCAAAAGAGTTGCTTGAATTATCAAATCAAAACTTAAAAGATATTTCCTCTGAATTCCAGCAATTTGCAAAAGAATATCAACCAATACTTGAATGGTATTCCACTCATGCCGGTCAAAAATTTGACTTGGTGATTCAAAAGGACTTGATTGATCAAGCTTTAAAAAATGAAGAGATTCTTAAAGAATTTGCTAGTAGTACAATGAAGGTCGAAGATATTGGTGAAAAGTTATTACAAATTTCACCTAGTCTTGTATCTGGTTTAAATGCAACACCATTAAGTTTAAGACCAACTTTACTTGCTTCTTTGTCACTTTATGTATTAGGTATTGCTCAGAATAAATCAGTAGCTACACATGCAGAATCCGCTGTTAAAGATGAAGAAAATAAAGAAAAAGAGCAACAGCAAAAAGAGGATGCAGAAAAGTTTGCTGATGATATTTTGGCAAATCCAGAAAAAGTTGAACAAATGGCTAAAGAAGCTGAGAAAGTATCAAATGCAAGAGGTCAAAATGTAGATAAACAAGAGGTTAATTCTGCAGTCATTAATAAATTAATGGATGGTTTAACATTTGGTGCAAAAGATGGTAAGCATTATTCTGGTGCTAATATAAAAGTTGGAAGAAATTTCATTGGTAGAATAGTTGCTAATAATAATATTTGGTATAAGATTGCTGCAACAACACCAGCATTTATGGGAATATTACCATCTGCAGTTGTAAAAGGGCTTTCTAATATGAAACTTACTCAAAATGCTAGAGATAATATTACTAAATTACAAGAAAATTTAGATAAATTGACTGATGAAGAAATAGAAGCTCTAGCTTTTGGTACTAATCAAAGTAATACTTTTTCTTATTACGCTAATGTTTATAGATATCAAGTATTGTTGTTCAATTAGTTGCTGATAAGATTAATCAATATTTAAATAAGAGAGTAGATAAGATTAATGATGAGTTAGTTGCTGATTATAGTGAGATATATAATGCAATGGCAAAATTAAATGCAATTGATATGTTATTAGGACGTAGTGATGTAAGACCTGAAGTTAAAGCGAAACTTACACAAGAAAAAGAACATATTTATGACGGAAAATGTGAAATTATAAAGAGAATAAGAAAAAATCAAATGGAAGCAAAAAGTTATTAAATGGTTCTGGTATTCATGCTGTTGACGAAAATGTTAAGGCTGCTAAGACTAGACTTTCTGTTGTTGGTTGTAGATTTTCTAAGGCAAAAGGATCAAATGGTAAAGATGACATTATGCAAATTATTGGTAAGTGGAATGATGAAGAACAAAAAGCACTTGAATCTAATAATGATAAAGAAGCATTTAAGTATTTCTCTATGGAAGCAGAAAAACTTGCTCAGGAATCTCAAACTACAAGAACTATCTTTGGTTATGTTAATAAGGGAGATGCTAATTTTAATATTATTTCGTCAATGAGAAACTTTAATGATGATCCATTTATTAAAGATGTTATGTCTACAATAACTACGATGACTGCTATTTATAAAGTCGGTACTACTATTTCTGATATGATGGCTGATAAAAAATTAATTGATGAAAAAAATGCCGAAATTAACTCAGCCAATTCTACTAATAAAGCAAATAATGCTGAAATTGCTTCTAGTAGTAAAGAAATAAAATCACAACAATCTGTAAATGTTGAATATGCTGAACATTCTGCTAGAGTTACTGGTGATACAGTTGGTCCTGCACGTGAAGAAGAGGCACTTGCTCGTGTTGATTCTCAATTTGCAACTCGAAGAAAAGAATATGTAGCATATGATAACATCGGAAGTCATGCTCAAGTTGATGTCAAAATTGAACAAGAAAATAAAGACATGATTACTACATTATCTAATGGACTTGGTAATGGAACTATGGGTCCTGATGTAGCATATAAAATTGCTACAGAACAATATCAACGTAATTATGAATATTTAATGGAAGTATGTAATGATATTGTTAAGACTAATAAAACAGTTAGTACAGCAGGAGCTAATTATTTGAATCTTGCTCAAGAAATCATACAAAATAAGGGTGCAGTTGAAGGAATGTGGTCTGCTCTTCAAGATCAACAAAATATTGGTGATGTTCTTGCTAAAATGCAATTCGTTGATTATCAACAACTTGCTGCACTTCCAAATGATATGCGTACAGTATTATTTCAAGCTGTTTCTGGATATGTAATGGTTTCTCATTTGAAAGGACAATTAGAACCAATGAAAAATGTTACATTAGATGATCAAAATAAAGCTATGTTAAATAAATTTGCTAATGGTATTTCAGAAGATGAAATAAATGCTATTGCAGAACAATTACTTAATGAAAATGAATATTCTAATGAAGAAACTAATGGTGTTTCAAGATAAAACGAGTTTATCTCGTTTTTTTGTTGGAATTATTTCTTTTTGTATTATAATAAATAAATTAAAAGGAGTTGATATAGTGAAAAGAAATATATCCAAAGAAGATATATTAAAAATGTTACCAAGTTATCAATTATTAATAAAAAATAATAATCAATATAAATTAATTGTAGGTTTATTATCTAAATTTGATGAAAATAGTACTGAGGCTATGAATTTGTATAATGAATTAGAAAAACTTTTTGAAAAGGAACAAGTTATTAGAATAAACTTGCGTAAAGAATCAGAAAATGTTGCAAATGTATTATTACATCCGCTATCTGATTATGATAAATGTGATGAAAATGATGTTTTTAATATGTATATTAATGATATGCAAGATTTAGACAATTATGCTGTAGCAGGTATTATCGATTCATATATATTTGAACAAATTGGTGGTATTCTTTATAATGAATTAATTCAACATAGTCATCAAATCACTGGTATGACAAGAAAATTAAGTAAACATAAATAATAAAAGGGAGTATTTTATGATTAAAAATATAACTAAAGAAAATATTATTGATAATTTACCAAGTTATAATAAATTACATGAAAATGAAGTATGTTTTAATCAATTAGTTGATAGATTATCTAAAAGTTTTGAAGGAACACATGAATTTGAATATTTTTGTGATGAATTAAACAAAAATGTTACGGAAAAAAAGAAAATTGAACAGGAATTAGATGAAGAATTAAATATATTATTAAGTAATATGTTACATTCATTATCAGATTATAGTAATATAGCTAAAGATGATGCATTTGCTATGTATTGTAAAGATATGAATGATTTAAGAGCATATTTTGCTAATGATATAATTGATTCTGATTTATTTGAATTAATGTCATGTGTTTTATATGATTCATATAAAAGTAATAAATATTATAAAGATAATGGATTTAGTAGGAAAAGAAAATAATCATTGATTAAAATGATTGTTTTTTTATTTTATTATTATATTGTATAATAAAGTTAGTTTAGGGATGATATTATGATTAGAAATACATATGCATTAATAGATGAAAATATATTAAGAGATAATATTAAAGAAATTAAGAGCAAATATCCTGATTATAAATATTATTTTGGAGTAGTTAAAAATAATGCTTATCATCATGGTATGCATGTAGTTAATGCACTAATAGATGGCGGTATTAATTATTTATGTGTATCTTCTTTAGAGGAAGCTTTAGCTATAAGAAAATATAATAAAGATATAAGTATATTAGTATTAGAACTTATTAATTTAGATTATATTAATTTAGCTATAGATAATAATATTACTATTACTATAGATAGTTTAGAATATGCTAAAAATATTAAAATAAATAAAAAAATTAAAGTACATATAGCTATAGATAGTGGTATGAATAGAATAGGTATTAATAATAAAAAAGAATTAAATGATACATATAAATTATTAATAAGCAATAAAAATATATTATTAGAAGGTATATATTCTCATTTTGCTACATCAGGTGTTAGAGATGTATATTATGATTCACAAGTTAATAAGTTTAAAGATATAACTAGTGATATAGATTTAAATAAGATACCAATAGTACATATAGGTAGAAGTTTATCTTTAGTACAACATGATAAATTGGATTTCTGTAATGGTATTAGATTAGGTATTATTATGTATGGTTTTGCTCAAAGTAGTACTATAGATAATAGTTTAAGAGGTAAACTTAGAATTAAAAAAAGAGAATATTTACAAAAGAAATATAATATATCTAAAACTTATTTAACTAATGATTTAAAATTAAAAACAGCATTTAAGCTATATACTAGTGTTATGAGTGTAAGAAAAGTTAAAATAAATGATGTAGTAGGTTATAATACATATAAAGTATTAGAAGATGGATATATACTAACATTACCTATAGGTTATGCTGATGGTGTTACTAAAGATTATAAATATGTATATATTAATTCTAAAAGATATGAAATAGTATCTGATTGTATGGATATGATAATGGTATTTTCTAAAGATAAAATTAAAATAAATACTAAAGTAGAAATATTTGGTGATAATATAAGTGTAAGAGATGTATGTAATAGATTACATATTAATGCATATCATTTATTTAATTTAATATCTGATAGAGTATTAAGATTACATATATATAATGATAATGAAGAAGAAATATTATATTAAGAGGGTTATATGAATAATAATTTAAAAGTATTAATACTTGGAAGTGATGCTAATGCTTATTATATGGCAAGATGTACACATGAAGCTTATAATATCAAAGCACATTTAATTGCTAAAGCACCACTTGCATTTACTAAAGATTCAAGTATCTTAACAATCGAATATTTTGATGATTTATGGGATGAAGATAAGTGTATTAGTCATATAAATGATTATGCTAATAAGTATAATAATTATAATATATTACTTGTAAGTAGTAATGAAACATATACATCATTTATTGCAAATAATCATAAGAAATTAAATAAGAATTTATATTATACTAAACAAGATATTAATATAATTAACACTTTAATTAATAAAGAATTATTTTATAAAACATATAAAGATAGTAGTTTAGATTTTCCTAAGACTTATTATTATGATGTTAAAAAAGATACTAAATTACCTGATTTAGGTTTTCCATTAGTTATTAAACCTGCTAATGTAGTTAAATATAATCATGTTACTTTTAAAGATAAACATAAAATATATAAAGTTAATAATATAGATGAATATAAAGAAATAATTAATAATATTAAGAATAGTGACTATGATGATAAATTAATTATTCAAGAGTTTATTGATGGTGATGATTCATATTTACATGATGCCGTATGCTATGTTGATTCTAAAGGTATTGTTAAAGTATTAAGTTTTGCAGAGATTGGTTTACAAGAAAGAACTAAATCAATGGTAGGTAATGCTGCTTGCTTAATAAATGGTTATAGTTCGGTTGCAAGTAAAAAAAGTATTAATGATATGAAAAAAAATATTGTTAAATTTATGGAAAGCTTGAAAATGAATGGTTTTTATGAATTCGATATGAAATATGATAAAAAAGATAAGAAATTTAAAGTACTTGAAATAAATGCAAGACAGGGTAGATGTTCTTATTATATATCACCACTTGGAGCTAATTTAATAAGAATAATGGTAGATGATTTAATATATAAAAAGAATTTAAAATATTTAGAGTTAAATGATGAATTATTATTATCTTTTGTGCCTAAATCAGTAGTTAAAAAATATATAAATAATGAAGAATTTAAAAATGAAGCTTTAAGATTATGGAATAAAAGAGTATCACCTATGCAATATAACAAAGATATAAGTATTATTAGAAGATTAAGAGTATTAAAAAGAATATATAATTATAATAAAGAATATAAGAATAGTTACTGGAAGTGATAATATGTGTGGAATAGCTGGTTTTTATGATAATAGATTAAAAAAAGAAAAACTAGAAATACTAAAAAAAATGGGAGATCGAATAAGTCATCGTGGACCAGATGGTGAAGGTTATTATGCTGATGATAAAGTTGGTTTTGTTCATAGAAGATTATCTATCATAGATATTAAGGGTGGAAGTCAACCAATGTATTCAAGTGATAATAATTATATAATTGTTTATAATGGTGAAGTATATAATTATCAGGAATTAAAAGATGAATTAATAAAAAAAGGTTATAAATTTAAAACTAAATGTGATACTGAAGTTATATTAAATGGATATATCGAATGGAAAGATAAATTATATAATAAATTAAGAGGTATGTTTGCTTTTGTCATTTATGATAAAAAAAATGATGAACTAATTGGTGCTAGAGATTACTTTGGTATTAAACCTTTATATTATTATAAAGATAATAATGAATTTATGTTTGGATCAGAAATAAAATCTTTTCTAGATCATCCTGGTTTTAAAAAAGAAATTAATACTGATGGATTAAAAATGTTTTTAATATTTCAATATGATGTTAAAGAAGAAACATTTTTTAAGAATGTATATAAATTAGAGCCTGGTTCATATTTCCATTATAAAAATAATAAGTTAAAGATTAATAAATATTTTGATTTATCTTATGATAAAAAGAATAATAAGAAAGATTATGATACAGTTAAGAGTGAACTTACAAAAGTACTTGAAGATAGTATTCATTATCACCAGATAACTTCTGATGTTGAAGTTGGTGCTTATCTTTCAGGCGGTGTAGATTCATCTTATGTTGTATCTAAAAGTATGCCTGATAAAACATTCTCTGTAGGTTTTTCTTATGAAGGATTTGATGAAACGGATTATGCTAAAGATTTATCTAAGATGTTAAAAATAAAAAATTATCGAGAAAAGATAAGTGCAGATGATTTTTTTAATTCTTTATCTGATGTTGAATATCATACTGATGAACCTGATGCTAATCTTTCTACTGTTCCTTTATATTTCTTATCTGATTTAGCTGCTAAACAAGTAAAAGTAGTATTATCTGGTGAAGGATCCGATGAAATGTTTGGAGGATATCCTGAATATAATGACCCACCATTACTTAGAGCTTATTTGAAGTTGCCATTACCTATCAGAAGTTTTAATCGTATGATATGTAAACATTTACCACATTTTCCAGGTAGAAATACTATTATTAAATATGGAAGACCATTTATTGAAAGATATATAGGTCATGGAAGTTATTTTGAAGAAAGTGAAATAAATAAAGTATTAAATAAAGATTTGAGAAGTAATGAAATGATAAGTGATGTTATCAAACCATATTATGATAAAGTAAAAAATGAAGATGAATTAACAAAGAAAATGTATATAGATTATAATTTCTGGTTACCTCAAGATATCTTATTAAAAGCTGATAAAATGAGTATGGCTCATTCACTTGAACTTAGAACACCACTTATGGATATAGATGTATTTAATTATGCAAGAACAATACCATCTAAGTATTTATTAAAAGATAAACAAACAAAATATATATTTAGAGATATTGCTCATGAATCACTACCAGAAGAATGGAGTAAAAGAAAAAAACTTGGTTTTCCAGTACCATTTTCTAAATGGTTAAGAATCGATAAATATTATAAAATAGTTAAAGATTATTTTAATAAGAATTATGCAAGCAAATTCTTTGATGTAGATTATATTAATAAACTACTTGAAGATCATCATAATAATATAACTAATAATGGTAGAGAAATATACAATATATATTGTTTCTTAGTATGGTATGAAAGATTTTTTATCTTAGAAAAATAACATGTAAATAAAATATATATTTATAATAATTTTGTGTAAAGTATGATTTTTATTATATATTATTAATAATATAATTAAATTGTAAGGTAGTTCTAGGTATAAGAAGAAAGGTTTTTTATGCCAGGATAGTGAAAATGTATGAAGATGCTTAGCATCTTCCTTTTCATTTGATATAATATTATTATGAAGAGTATATATAATAGTTTTATAAATTGGTGTTTTAAAGATAAAAGAGAGTTTGCTAGTGGACTTGATAAATACAAACTTTATTGGGTTTTTATTGTTGGTGCATTTCTTGGTGTTTATTATGAACAATTAGAAAATGGTTTATTTGCTTTATATTATGATGGTGTGTTTAAATGGGAATTAAGAAGGGGTTTAATATATGAACCATTAAATCCCTTATATGGCTTTGGTGCATTAATATTTACATATATATTTGTTAATTTTAAAACAGATAAATTAAGAACATTTATATATGGAGGGATACTTGGTGATATAATCGAATATGTTATATCATATTTACAAGAAACATTTACAGGTACACGTTCATGGGATTATTCAGATAAATTTTTAAATATAAATGGAAGAACAACAATACCATATATGTTAGTATGGGGCTTATTTGCACTTTTTTTAGTATATGTATTATATCCATATTTATCTAAAATACTTGCTAAAATACCATATAATCTTGGAGTATTAATTACAAGAATAAGTTTTGTTATATTAATAATAGATTGTTTTTTGTCTTTTGGTGCTATAATAAGATTAGGATTAAGACATAAAGGACATGAACCATTTGGTTTTCTTGGTAGATTTTTTGATAAATATTATCCTGATGATTTTATTCAAAAACATTATCCGAATATGAGGTTATAAATATGATAACATTTAGCTATATATTAATTATTATTGGTATAATACTCTTTTTTATTGTTTCTAATATAAAAGGTCCTAGTATTAAACTAAGTAAAAAGACAAAAGAACCTAAGATTGCTATTTTAATACCAGCCAGAAATGAATCTAAAGTTATTAGTAATCTTATTAAAAGTATAAAAAAACAATCATATAAGATTGATTCTAAAGATGTATATGTAATAGTTGAAAGCGAAAATGATCCAACTGTTAAAATATGTAATAAAAATGGTATATCCGTAATTGTACGTAAACATTTAGACTTAAAAACAAAAGGTTATGCTTTAGATGAAGCATTTAAATATTTAAAGAAAGAAAATAAGAAATATGATTTATATTTTATATTTGATGCTGATAATATCTTAGATAAAGATTATATTAAGAATATGCTTGTTTCTTATTATGAAGGTTATGATATTGCAACAGGATATCGTAAGAGTACTAATGTTAATGTTAATAAATGCAGTGTATGTAGTGCACTTGTATTTACTTTGATTAATAGTGTTGATAATAAAGAAAGAGAAAAACATAATAAACAATTAACTTTATCTGGTACAGGATATTTTATGACTTATGATGTTGTTAAAGACTTTGGTGGTGGATTTCCTTTTCATGGGTTAACTGAAGATAAAGAGTTATCTTTATATGCGATAGTTAAAAATTATTCAATGCACTATAATGAAAATGCTGTATTTTATGATGAACAACCTACATATATGGGTACATCTATGAAACAAAAGGCTAGATGGATAAAAGGATACTTTAATGCCGAAAAGAAATTTGATAAGACTTTTAAAAGTGATTTAACCAATCCAAGATATTTAAATGAGGTTATCGGAGTAATACCATATCTATTTATGATATTTGGTCTTGTTATACAAATGTTTTATTGGTTATTTACTAATATATTCTTATTCTTATTATTCTTATTTGTCGTATATCTTGCACTAGCAACGCTTACTTTATATTTCTTATATTTAGATGCTGATAAATTAGGTATTAATTCACATATGATTCAAGTAGCACTTTTATATAATCCAATATATTTATGTAGTTTTATTCCTAGCTTTTTATATTCACTAATAATGAAAAATACCTGGGAAGTAATACCACATACTGGTGTAAGTGCTGATAAAGTTAAGATTTAGTAAAGAGTATTGAAAAAAATTCAATACTTTTTATTTGACTCTCTAGTTAACTAGAGATTTATAGTTATATTAGAAAGGAGAAATAAGCAAGAAAATATAATAATTTATAGTATAATATGAATTACCTTTAAAAGGGGTGGTTATATTATTAAGAATTGGTGAATTTTCTAAAAAAACTGGTGTATCAATTAGATCACTTCGTTATTATGATGAAATAGATTTATTAAAACCTGCGGAAATAGATTTATTTACAGGTTATAGATATTATCGTGAAGAACAAGTTAATGATTTAGAAATAATAAATAAACTTAAGTCACTAGGATTTACTTAAGATGAAATAAAAAATAATTGGAATAATTTTGCAGATATATTAATGCAAGATAAGAAAAATGAATTAATTAATAAAATGAAGAAACTAGATGCTGATATAAAAGAAATATATAATTTAAGAAGTACTATTGTTAATGGTAAATTTATTATAGATAAAACAAAAAGTAAGAAAAAATATTAGGAAGGTGATTATATGAAAGATACAAATTTATTAATAGGAAAAAAGAATACAGGTAAAACTAAATATTATTTATTTAATGAAGTAAAACAAGCAATTAATAATAATGAAAACTTATGTATATTTGATACAAGAGATGAATATTTTAAAACATTTTCTAATGAGCTTAAAAACAATGGTTATACTGTATTAGTATTAAATTATTTAGATGCATCTAAATCAAATGGTTTTAATCCATTAGAATTACCATATAAATTATATAAAGAAGGTAAGAAAGATAAAGCCATGGAACTTATTAATGATTTAGCCAAGAATATATTTGCTGATAGAAGAGAACATGGTGATCCATTCTGGACAGATATGGCTATAAGTTATTTTACTGGTTTAGTATTAATATTATTTAATGAGGGTACTGTAGATAATATTAATTTAGGTAGTATTCAAGTAATGATTAATCAAGGTGAAGAAGAATATAAAGATTCTAATTATATAAAGAAGTATTTAAGTAATTATGATGCAACAAATATAATTTATACAACTCTTTCACCAATTGTATTTGCACCAAGTGATACTAAAGCATCAATACTATCAATGTGTAAAGATAAATTAAATACTTTTATGTTCCGTGATGAATTACTTAATATGTTAAGTACAAATGATGTAGATATTAGTAAATTAACTGATAAAACTGCAGTCATCATAATAGGTACTGTTGGTAAAATAGCTAATGCTTTTATAGATCAATTAGTTAAAGTATCTAATATACCATTTACTTATATATTAGATAATATCGAAAGTCTTGGAGAATTATTAAGTTTAAATAATTTACTTGATAATGCTACATATAAAAATAATAAAGTATTTATCTCATCACATAATTTAGATGAATTAAAAGATATATATGGTAAATATGTAGATGATAAATTTGATAATATTATGATAATAAATAATTCTAATAAAGAAGAATTAAATAATATTGGTAATTATAATGATTATCCAGTATTACCATTAGTAAAACATGAGTATTTTGATTTAAAGAAAATTGTTGAAAATATGAATTTATAATAAATAATAGTTAATTGTTTTATATTAGTTCATATGATAAAATACACTTGTTTGTGAGTGATATTTATGATTAATGAAATATTAAATAATTATTTAAGTAAATTAGATTATAATTTAAATGTTATTAGTTCTAATAGACCAGAAATATGTGATTATCAGATTAATGATTCTTTTAAACTTGCAAAAGAATTACATAAAAGTCCATTAGTTATAGGTAATGATATAGTTAATGATATTAATGAACTTGATAAATATAATAATTATTTTAGTAAAGTTGAATGTGTTAATGGTTTTGTTAATTTAACTTTATCTGATAAATTTATTAATGATTATCTCAGAACGATGGATGAAAAAGATAAGTTTAATATTAGTTTAGAGCATAAAAAAATAATACTTGATTATGGTGGACCTAATGTTGCAAAACCACTTCATGTTGGTCATATGAGAACAGCAATACTTGGGGAAGCTATAAAAAGAATTTGTGCATATAAAGGTAATGAAACAATAAGTGATGTACACTTAGGTGATTATGGGCTTCAAATAGGTGAAGTAATATATGCAATTATTCATGATAAAAAAGATTTAAATGATATTGATCTTGATTATCTTAATGAAGCATATCCAAGGATGAGTGCTTTAGTTAAAGAAAATGATGATATCAAAGAAGAATGTGCAAGAATAACTAAAGAATTACAAGATGGTAATAGTGAATATCATAAATATTATGAAGTAATAAAAAAAGTATCTGTTGAAGATATAAAAAGATTATATAAGTATTTAGATGTTAGTTTTGATTTATGGGAAGGTGAATCAGATTCTTATAAATATATACCTAAAACTGAAGAAATACTTGAAAAAGAAGGTCTACTAAAAGAATCAAATGGAGCTTTAGTTGTAGATATAAGTAAAGATAGTGATTCTAAAGAATTACCTCCATTAATATTTAAAAAATCAAATGGAGCTTATTTATATACCACTACTGATGTTGCAACTATATATGAAAGAGAAACTAAATATCAACCTGATAATATTTTATATGTTGTAGATAATAGACAGGAATTACATTTTATTCAAGTATTTAGAACTATTTATAAAGCAGATATAAGTGATGCTAAATTAGAATTCTTAGGTTATGGTACAGTAAATGGTGAAGATGGTAAACCATATAAAACACGTAAAGGTGATGCACCAAGTCTTGATAGCTTATTTAATGAAGCTAAAGAGATATTTATTTCAAAAAAATCAGGAAATGAAAATATGAGTGATGAAGACTTAAGAAAAATAGTTAATGCAATATTAAAATTTGCTGATTTACAAAATAATAGAGTAAATGATTATATATTTGATATAAATAAATTTTCTAATGTAGTAGGTAAAACAGGTCCATATATGTTATATACTGTATTAAGACTTGATAAGATATTAAATAGTGAAGATAGAAAATTAGCATTATCTGATAAAATATATAATGACGTTGATCGTAAACTAAGATTAAAAATAATAAACTTAGAAAGTGCATTTAACAAAGCCTATGAAACAAGAATGCCAAGTTATCTAGTAGATTATTTATATGATTTAGCTGTTAGTGCAAATGATTTTTATCAAAATAATCATATCGCAAGTGAAACAGATGAACAAAAGAAAAATGATTATTTATATGTTATTTATATGACTAATCGTGTATTAAAAGAAATGCTACATTTAGTAGGTATAGATATACCTAGCTACATGTAATATATGTTGATAACTTATTAGTTATCAACTTTTTCTTAGAAAGAGTAATAAATATGGATTATTTAAATGAATTATTAAAAAAAGAATATAATAATATAAATATAATAAATGATAGATATGTTACTTTAAGAGTTAATATATTAAAAAGCAATAATAATGAAATAATAGATATATTAGATAAGAATAATATTAAATATGAAAAAGTATCTTATTATGATAATGCTTTTATTATTAAAAATGTACATGAAGATACTATTAAAGAACTAGATATATATAAAGATGGTAAGATATATTTACAAAGTTTATCTTCAATGTTACCTCCACTTGTATTAAATGTTAAAAGTAACTCTAATTTTTTAGACATGTGTGCTGCTCCTGGTTCTAAAACAAGTGAAGTTGCTTCATTACTTAATAATAATGTTTTAATAACGGCCTGTGAAAGAAACAAAAAAAGATATGAAAGACTTAAATATAATTTAGAACATTTAGGTGTTAAAAAGTGTACTGTAATGAACATTGATGCAAGAGATTTAAATGAGTATATGAGATTTGATTATATATTACTTGATACACCATGTACAGGTACTGGTACTATTACTAATACAAATAAAGATAGTTTTAAATTAACTAAAGATATCTTAGATAAAATAACTAATACTCAGATAAGTCTCTTAAATAAAGGTTTAAGTTTATTAAATAAAAACGGATATCTATTATATTCAACATGTAGTATCTTAAAAGAAGAAGATGAAGATATAATAAATAAAATAATAGATAATAATTATGAAATAATGCCTATTAATATAGATTCTAGTATCGAATTATTACCAAGTAATATTGGTATTAAAATAAAACCTAATAATTTATATGAAGGATTTTATATGTGTTTAATTCATAAACTTTAATTTGATTGGATAATAACTTATTATTTTTAAGTTATATTTATTTCTTAATATATTAGTTGTAATATTTTTAACTAATTTATAATTAATATTTCTTATATTAATTAATTTTCTTATTGAATTTATATATTTACAAAAAGATATTTCTTTTAAATTGTTATAATAATATAGTCTTGCTAATGAGAATGCGATTAATTCTGGTAATATTATTATTTCGATATATTTCGATAAATCATTTATATAAAAATTATTCATGTGTTATATTATTCCTTTTTATTTATTTTTTAAATCGTTATTGATAATTATTTATTGTTTGTTATAATAAAACATGTAAAGGAGTGATTATAATGGAATTAAAAGGTTCTAAGACAGAAGCTAATTTACTTGCTGCTTTTGCAGGTGAATCACAAGCTAGAACTAAATATACTTTTTATGCTTCACAAGCTAAGAAAGACGGTTATGAACAAATAGCTGATATTTTTGAACAAACAGCTAATAACGAAAAAGAACATGCTAAATTATGGTTTAAAGAATTACATGATGGAAAAGTTCCTGACACTTTAACTAATTTACAAGATGCTGCAGCTGGTGAACATTATGAAACTAGTGAAATGTATAAAGAATTTGCTAAAGTTGCTCATGAAGAAGGATTTGAAAGAATCGCTAAGTTATTTGAGCGTGTTGGTGAAATCGAAGCACATCATGAAGAAAGATATATGACACTAATTGGAAATATTAATAATAATTTAGTATTTGCAAGAGGTGAAGATAAAGTTTGGATTTGCCGTAACTGTGGTTATGTTTATGTTGGTAAAGAAGCACCAAAAGTTTGCCCAGTATGTGCTCATCCACAAAGCTTCATGGAATTAAAAGCTGAAAATTATTAAAATTACTTAATAATTTCAATAAAATCTTTATAATAATAAATAAGTTCTTTAACAAAAGGACTTATTTTTTTGTTAACTTGTATATATACATAATTTTTAGTTCTAGTCAAAGCTACATAAAATAATCTTCTTTCTTCTTCAAATAAAATATAATCATTATTAGGTAATACATATCTAATTATCCTAGCATTCTTATCTATACTAGGTATATCATCAGAATTAACTATGATAATATTATTAGCTTCAAGTCCTTTAGATTTATGTATAGTTAATTTATAATCATAATTAATATCTTTAATATCATAATTATTTCTACCTAATATTAATAAATCATCTTTATCATTAACTAAATTTATAATTTCATATATATTTTTATTAAATATAATTTTAATAGGTCTATTTAAATATTTATTGGATATTATTTTCTTTTTTAATTGTTTAGGATTTTTCATAATAAAATCAGTACTTACTCTAATTAATTCATTAGAATTTCTATAAGTATATTTTAAATAATAATATTTAGTATTATTAAAATACTTATTAAAATTAATAAAGATATCTAAATTACAACCAGAAAATCTATATATAGATTGAAAATCATCACCAACTACGAATAGTTTAGAATTAGTATATTTAATTATTTCTTTTATTAAATTAAGTCTTACTAATGAAGTATCTTGAAATTCATCTATTATTATATATTTATAATTTAATTTAGTATATTTTACTTCTTTAGTAGCATTCATAATTAAATCATCAAAATCTAATTTATTAGAAGAAGATAAATCTATTTCATATATATGATATATTTCAAGTATTATTCTTAATAGTCTTTTTTCATTAAATAAAGATTTTTTATAAAAATTATATATATTATTAATAGTAATATTATTAGATTTAGCTAAATGTATAAAAGTTATTATTGTTCTTTTAATATTATTATATTCATTAGTAT
>OMVK01000033.1 GCA_900314465.1 uncultured bacterium
AATAATAATAAAATAATAGATGATATTATTATTAATAAAATGTATATTAAAGCTATGAGTGATGCAATATATGTATCTTTAAGTAATGGAGCCATACCTTTATATAAGATTAATAATTATAAAGAATGTATATGTAAATATATTGAATAATAAAAGAATCAATAGGGTATATTGATTCTTTTAGTTTATTTCAATTGGTTCATTATCTAAGTCTTTATCTACAAGTAATTCATGTAATTCTTCTTCTTTATTACCTACATATATTTCTTCGATACGATCAACTCGACATCTTTCTGATAAAAGAATAGCATTTACTTTATCTACTGCTTCATATAAATTATCATTTACTACAACATAATTATATTTAGTAACTTCATTTATTTCTTGATATGCTCTTTCAAAACGTTTATATATTTTATCTTTATTTTCTGTTTTTCTATCAATTAATCTTCTTTTTAATTCGTGCATTGATGGAGGTAATATAAAAATAAATATTGTATCTGGTAATAATTCTTTTATTTTTAATGCACCTTGTATTTCAATTACAAGTATGACGTCTATACCATGATTTAATTTATCTTCTATTTTAGATTTTGGTGTTCCATAATAATTACCAGCATATTCAGCATATTCTAAGAAATCGCCTTCATCTATTTTTTGTTCAAATTCACTTCTTGTTAAAAAGTAATACGTTTCACCTTCGATATCTCCAGGCCTTTTATCTCTTGATGTACATGATACTGATATCCAGACATTGTGATTTTTGTTTTTTAATTCATTTACGATAGAATCTTTTCCGGCACCTGATGGGCCAGAGATAACAACTAAGTTTCCTTTAGTATTTTCTTTAATTATTTCACTCATAAACCTCTTCCTTTTTTGTATTATAACATTATGTTTAATATATATTAATAATAAATTTAAATAATGTTATAATAACCATGTTCGAGGTGATATTATGTTTAATTTGGAATCTAAGTTTAAACCTACAGGAGACCAACCTAAAGCAATTGATGAATTAGTTAAAGGTATTAATGAGGGAGTTAAAGCTCAAGTTCTTGAAGGTGTTACTGGTTCAGGTAAAACTTTTACGATGGCTAATGTTATTGCATCTATTAATAAACCAACACTTATTATCGAACCTAATAAAACACTTGCGGGTCAAATATATTCAGAATTAAAACAAATATTTCCAAATAATCGTGTTGAATATTTTGTATCTTATTATGATTATTATCAACCTGAAGCATATGTACCTCAAAGTGATACTTATATTGAAAAAGATGCATCTATTAATGATGAAATAGATGAGTTAAGACATGGGGCAACTGAAGCATTGCTTACAAGAAGTGATACGATTGTTGTTGCATCAGTTTCTTGTATTTATGGTTTAGGTGATAAAGAAGATTATAAAAATGAGTGTCTTGTTTTAACTCAAGGTGATGAGTTTAAAAGAGAAGATATTTTATCTCATTTGATAGATATGAATTATGAAAGAAATGATTTAGATTTTCATCGTGGTACTTTTAGAAGTCACGGAGATACGATAGATGTTGTTCCATCATCAGAAAAGAAGAATGGTATACGTATTGAATTATTTGGTGATGAAATAGATAGAATATCTGAATTTGATATCGTAACTGGTAGTGTTTTAAATAATAAAAGAACAGTTATGATATTCCCAGCTACCCATTTTGTTACTAATAAAGATAAATTAAGCGAAGCATGTGATCGTATTGAGAGAGAACTTGATGAAAGATTAAAAGAGTTAAGAAATAATAATAAGCCTCTTGAAGCAGAAAGACTTGAACAACGTACACGTTATGATCTGGAAATGTTAAGAGAAACAGGATTTTGTCATGGGATTGAAAATTACTCAAGACACTTAGCCTTACGTGGTCCTGGTGAAACACCTGGTACATTAATGGACTTTTTTCCTAAAGATTATTTATTATTTATTGATGAATCACATATTGCAATTCCTCAGATAAGAGGTATGTATAATGGAGATAGAATGCGTAAACAAACACTTGTTGATTATGGTTTTCGCCTTCCAAGTGCTTTAGATAATAGACCTCTTAAGTTTGATGAATTTATGAGTAAAGTTAATCAAATTATCTATGTTTCTGCAACTCCTGGTGATTTTGAGCTTGAAGAAGCAAAAGGTCATATTGTTGAACAGTTAATCAGACCAACTGGTTTATTAGATCCTAAAGTAACAGTTCGTAAGACTGAAGGACAAGTAGATGACTTAATAAGTGAAATAAATAAACGTATTAAACTTAATGAAAGAGTACTTATTACAACTTTAACTGTAAGAATGGCTGAAGAACTTACAAGTTATCTTAAAAATGTCGGTATTAAAGTTAATTATTTACATCATGAAGTTAAAACACTTGATAGACTTAAAACTATTCGTGATTTAAGATTAGGTAAGTATGATGTTTTAGTAGGTATTAATCTTTTGCGTGAAGGTCTTGATATACCCGAGGTATCACTAATTGCTATCATGGATGCTGATAAACAAGGTTTCTTAAGAAGTTATAGATCACTTGTACAAATTATTGGTAGATGTGCAAGAAATGCTAAGGGTGAAGTTATCATGTATGCCGATACCATAAGTGATGCTATGAATGATGCTATTAAAGAAACTAATAGACGTAGGGAAATACAAAATAATTATAATATTGAACATAATATTATTCCAAAGACAATTATTAAAGATATCGAAGATCCTGTATCTAATCAAGAAACTGAAAAGAAACTTGATAGTAAGAAACTTACTAAGAATGAAAAGATTAAAGCTATTAATGAACTTGAAGCAGAAATGAAAGAAGCAGCTAAGAACTTAGATTTTGAACGTGCTATGGAATTAAGAGATATTATTTTTGAAATGCAATCTGAATAATATTTTATGTAAATAATTAAAACTTCTAGTAAATCTAGAAGCTTTTTTATTAATTTGATTTTAAATTATATTATTTTATCTTATAATAGTAATAAGATAGGAAGTTGATATATATGATATGTAAGAATTGTGGGACCAATAATAGTGATGGTTCTAAGTTTTGTATTAAGTGTGGAGCACCACTTGATGCTAATACAGGAGTAGTTAATAATACAACTACTGATAATAATGTAAGTGCTCAAAATGTTAATCAAGTTAATAGTGCACCAGTAGAGCCAGCTACACCTGTACAACCAGTAGAGCAAACTCAACCTGTACAACAAACTCAACCTGTACAACAAAGTACACAAGTTAATACAAATACTATGAATAATACTAGTACAACTAGTAATCTTAATATGACATTTATAGATTATTTTGTATTAATATATAAAGCTGCTATTAAACCTAAAACAACATTTGATAAGTATTCTACTAGATTAGAGTCTCCTAAGAATTCATTACTACTTTCAGTAATAAATGTTGTTATTTGTTTAATTATTACAATAATTACAACTATATTTACTACTGCTAAGAATTATAAAGGTGAATTTGATTTTAGTAAATTAAAAAATATTAAATGGCCTTCATTTATAACACAAATAATTATTGGTTATTTCTTAGTATTAGTTATTATTGCAGGTGTAAACTATTTTGCTTCACTTGTTTTAAAGAAAGATACTAAATTCCAGAAACTATTAGGTATAGCATCTGTTGGTATGTTTCCATTAATAGTATTTGAATTAATATTAGCTCCATTATTAATGAAATTAAATATTTATCTTGGTATGATTGTAGGTTTAGTAGGTGCTATTTATTCATTTGTTATTATTTATGAAACATATAATAATGAATTTAAATTAGATGGAGATAATAAGTATTATTTTAATTTAATATGTGTTGCAGTAATTATTTTATTAATAGTACTTGTATATGAAAAATTATTAACTGGTGGTTTAGTATCATCATATAGTTCAAGTAGTTTTTCATATGGTGATTTAATGGATTTCTTTGAATAATAATAAGTCTAGTTTATCTAGACTTTTTTATATTATTTATTAAAAAATATTTTAAAAATATCTTTATTATGTTAATATAATTAAAGAATAGGATGGGATTAATATGTCAAAAGAAGAAAGAAATGTATTATATAAATGTCTTAATGCTTTATTAATTATATTTAAATATGTTTTATTAATTGTATTTATTGTTTTCTTAGGTTTTACTTTAGCTTTAATAGTAGGAGTAATTATTAATGTACTTAGAGGTACTAGTACTAATAAAGATGTTATTATTAGTTTAATTAGTATTATTTCACCATATACTAAGATAGAACTTAATAATTTAGCTGCTAGTTATGGTTTATCTAATGTTATAGTAGGTTCGATTGCTTTTGCTATTGCTAAAACAATTACATATTTTTCTTTATATAAGATTATGGATTATACTATTACAATAGTTAAAAATATATTAGTAGGTGAAATATTTAATAGAGAATCTTTAGAGGTATTAGATAATATTATTCCATATTCATTTATATCTGGTTTTGCATATCCAGCTATCTTATTTGTAACTATATCTATTACACATACTTATTCAGAATATGCTGATTTTAGTTATGTAGGTGTATTATTCTTAGTAGGTGCTTTATTATTAAAAGTTATTATTAATAATGGTTTAAAAGCTAATAAGAGTAGTGCTAGTTATGATGAGATTATTGATGATTATAAAGCTGATATTGATAATTTAAAGATAGCTAATGTTAGAAAAGATGCTGAAATAGCTAAATTAAAGAAACAACTTGAAAGTGTAAGTATTGAAACTACGGAAAAAGATGATAAAATAGAAAAAAAAGAAGAAACAGGAGAGAAAACAACAAGAAAACATCATCATAGTAGAGCAAAAAAGAATAAAGAAACTAGTAAATAGTTTCTTTTATTATAAAAGGGGAGAATTTAATGGATAAAGTATATATATTTGGTCATAAGAATCCAGATACTGATTCAATATGTGCAGCAATTAGTTTAACTTATTTAAAGAAACAATTAGGTATGAATGCTGAAGCAAGAACTTTAGGTAATTTATCTAAAGAAACATTATTTGCTTTAAAGAAATTTCATATAAGTGTGCCTAAATATTTATATGATGTTAAAGCACAGATTAAGAATGTTAATTATAATAAAGAATATATGATTAATGAGGATAAACCTATTATTGATGCTTTTAATTTAATGCATGATAGAGCAATTACGGGTTTACCGCTTGTTGATAAGAATAAGAATTTTAAGGGTTATGTATCTTTAAAAGAAATAGCAGCTGATATGATATATAATGAATCACTTGCTATAGATACTTCTTTTGAAAACTTATTAAGTGTACTTGATCCAGTGGATTATCTACAATTTGATTCTAATATTAAAGGTAATGCTTATGCAGTTACTTTTGATGATGAATCATTTATTAATAATATTAAATTAGATGATAATTCAATAGTTATTGTTGGTTATCGTGAACATATTATTAAGTATGCCCTAGATTCTAAAGTTAAATTAATAATACTTGTTTATGGTAATAAGCTTTCTGATGAAGAATTAGAGTTAGCTAAAAATAATCATGTTAATGTTATTTCATCTAATAAATCATCTTTTAAGATAGCAAGAGTATTATGCTTAAGTAATCCAATTAAATCTATTAAAAGGGGAGAACATTGTGTTACTTTTACTACTACTGATTATTTAAGTGATTTTGAAGATAAGACAGCTAAATTAAAACATACTAATTATCCAATACTTGATACTAAAGGATTATGTGTAGGTATGCTTAGAACTATTGATGCAAGAGAAGTTAATCGAAAGAAAGTAATATTAGTTGATCATAATACTTATGAACAATCTGTAGATGGACTTAATGAAGCTGAAATACTTGAGATAGTAGATCATCATAATATTGGTGATATAGTTACATCTAAACCTATTAACATGAGAAGTGAAGCAGTTGGTTCATCTAATACTATTATTTATGAATTATTTGAAGAGAATAACATCTTAATACCACCTTCAATTGCAGGTGTTATGTTATCAGGTATTATATCTGATACTTTATTACTTAAAAGCCCAACTACTACAAGTTTAGATATAATGGCAGCTAATAGTCTTGCTAATATGGCTCATGTTGATTTAAATGAATATGGTCATGAATTATTACAATCTGGTGTATCTATTAAGGGTATGAGTGCAAATCAAATAATATATAAAGATAATAAAGAATATGTAGTAGATGATCATAAATTTATGATAGGACAAGTATTTACTACTGATTTTAATGATTATACTAATAGATTAACTGATATAGTTAATGAACTTAATAATATAAGTGAACATAATAATTATGATGTATGTGCTTTATATGTTACTAATTTCTTAACTAATGATTCTAATATTATATATTCTACTAATTCAGCTAATATATTAAGTATAGCTCATGATATAGATGATATACATGAAGGTGTATTATTAAAAGGTGTAGTATCAAGAAAGAAACAAATAGTACCTAATATAATGGATATATTAAATAACTAGGTGATATATGAATAATAATATTAAAAATAATAATATAGTTAAACCTATACCAGTAAATAATAATAATACTAATAATAAAGGATTAAGTGATGTTGAATTATTAAATGCACGTATTAATCAAGAAAAGCTTGAAGAAAGTAAAAACTTAGTTACTAAAGTAGTAGTTAATAAATCTAATCCCCGAGTAGTATTAATATTAATATTAGTATTAATAGCTTTTATAATAGTATTTATAGTATTTGAATTACCTGATTTAATAGATGTAATAAATGGTAATTATTAATTCTTTTAGTTATGACTAAAAGAATTTTTTATATATTGTTTTATTATTTTTCATGATAGATATTTTTTATTTATGAATTTAAGTTTCCTTGCACTTTACTTACGTTTACCATTAGAGTCCATATTACTTAATAGTACTTCAAGTTTTGCTCGATCATCTCTTTTGAAATTTCTATATTGTTTTTTTTTGTTTTTATATTATTATTATTATTATTATTAAATGTTGCACTTCAAATTTAAATTAACATTTTTTATGTAAGTTGAAAAAGTTTATTAATTTTGCTATAATTTATGCATGTGTGGTGCATTATGCTAGTCATTATACTATTTGAAGATAGGACTAAAAATCTATCAATTGTATATGACACTTTATTTATATGCTTTGGTTGCCCAAACTGGGGTGTATAAGTAATTTAAGGTATTAGGATATATTGTAATGGCATACAAGTGATACTTAATTCCTTTTACCCCGTCACATGAAATAATATAATAACATACATGATGTGAGTGTTTACTTGGAATTTAATGATTAATATATTAATGAAAAAGTAGATGCAAAAGCATATAAGAATAGTCACTTTTGTTAGGGAAAACCTCTAGCGTGTATATATTTTAAGTATTAAAGTGCGGACTAAGTGGTAATCGAGTAGCTATATTTGGTAACAGATAGATTAGTGATTTAAATCGAAAGGGCTTTACAAGTAATTGAAAGTATCACTTAGAGAAACTCAACTCGACCAAAGCCGTAAGATTGATTTAAGATATACCATACAGATTACTTTAACATAATGTTAAAGTTTTTTATATAATTAAATAGGAGAATAAATGAAAAAAGATTATTGGATTATTAAAGTATTTATATTATCTTTTATATTATCAATTATATTTAGTAGTATATCTAATAATTTAGCTAATTTAAATAATAATATAATATTAGTTATAGTATTAATATTAGTAATAATTATAGGTATATTATTTGATATTATAGGTACATCAGTAATATCTGCAAATGAATCTACTTTTAGATCTCTTGATTCTAAGAAAAAGAGTGGTGCTAAAGAAGCTTTATATTTAATAACTAATAGTAGTAAAGTATCTAGTATATGTAATGATATAATAGGTGATGTATCAGGTATTATAAGTGGTTCAATAGGTGCAATACTTGCTATAAGTATAAGTAGTGAGTTTTATATAGGTAATACTATTATAGCAATTATTATTGCATCACTAATATCGTCATTAACTGTAGGTGGTAAAGCTATATTTAAAAAATATGCTATTAAGAATGCTGATAAGATAGTATTAAATGTTAGTAAGCTTTTACATATATTTGCTATTAAGAAAAAGTGAACATTTTATGTGTTCACTTTTAGTATCTTATATTATTAGTTTATTTATTTTTCTTTGTTATATCTTTTATAGTATTAACTATATTTTGTGATTTATCACCATCAAATGCTCTTAATACTTCGATTGGTACTGCAAATACAATAGTATTTGATTGGTCACTTGATAAATCGTTAAGTGTTGCAAGTGTTCTTAAATGCAATGCACCTGGTGTATTTGACATTATTTCGGCAGCACTTGCTAAGTTGTTTGCTGATTCTATTTCACCTTTAGATTTAGTAATAACGGCTTGTTTTTCTCTTTCTGCTTCAGCTACTTTAGCAATAACACGTTTCATTTCTTCAGGTAGTGAAATATCTTTTAATTCGACATTTTCAACTTTAATACCCCATGGGTCAGTAGCTTTATCAATTATTCCACATATCTCAGTAGAAATAGTTTCACGATCACTTAATAATTGATCTAATGTATATGAACCTACGATATTTCTCATGGTAGTTTGTGCAAGTTGACCAACAGCATAATAATAATTTTGAACTTTTAATACTGCAAGTGATGCATCAAAAATATGAAAATAAACAACAGCATTAATCTTAACAGAAACATTATCTTTAGTAATAGCTTCTTGTTCAGGTACATCATAAACACTAGTTCGTACATCTATTTTCTTATAACTTTGAAATATAGGTAAAATAACATGCCATCCAGGTTCAAGTATTTTACTAAATTTACCTAAAGTAAATAAGATACCTTTTTCATATTCATTAATTTGTCTAATTGAACATAATATAATAATAACTAATAATATAATTAAAGCAATATACATATATAAACTCCTTTCGCTTATATTTTATTAAATTAAATAATATATGTAAATGATAATAATATTTATATTTTAATTTAATTAGTGTATATTAATAGAGAAATGGGGAATAAATCATGAAATTAGTTAATGATTTTAAAGATTATGAATTACTTGATATGGCTAATGGAGAAAAATTAGAAAGATGGGGTAAGTATTATTTAGTAAGACCTGACCCACAAGTTATTTGGGATAAAAAGAGTAAACCTGAATTATGGAGTAAAGCTGATGCTAAATATTTTAGATCCAATACTGGTGGAGGTAAGTGGGAAGTATATAATAAAAATTTACCTAATAATTGGTCTATTAAATATCATGATTTAGTATTTAACTTAAAACTTATGGGTTTTAAACATACTGGTTTATTTCCTGAACAAGCATATAATTGGAATATTATTAGCGAAAAAATAAGAAATGCTAATAGAGAAGTAAAAGTATTAAATTTATTTGCTTATACAGGTGGTGCATCAGTTGCTGCTTTAAGTGAAAATGCAATTGTTACTCATGTTGATTCATCTAGAGGCATGGTTGATTGGGCAAAAGAAAATGTTAAGAGTTCTAAACTTAGCGATAGAGAAATACATTTTATCGTAGATGATTGTGTTAAATTTGTCGAAAGAGAAATAAGAAGAGGACACAAATATGACATTATTATCATGGACCCACCTTCATTTGGTAGAGGTGCTAATAAAGAAGTATGGCAGGTAGAAAAAGACTTATACAATTTAGTTAGTTTATGTTCTAAGTTGTTATCAGATGACCCATTAATGTTTTTAATTAACTCTTATACAACTGGTCTTTCAATGACAGTATTAAAAGATGTAATGATGTTAACTATTGTACCTAAATATCATGGTCATATTGAAACAGATGAAGTAGGTATAAAAATGAGTAATAGTGAACTAGTTTTACCATGTGGTATATTTGCAAGATGGGAAAAATAAAAGGCTTCAAATTAATTGAAGTCTTTTTAGTTATTATTATTATTATTATTAATTATATTTTCTAAATCATCAAAATTATAATCTTCTTCTTTAATATTATCTTTATGTGAATCAATATAATTATTTATATTTGAAGATTCACTATCATCTAAGTCATCATCTACTTTGATATCTTCGATAGTAATATGATTAGTATCTATTTTATTATCTTCATTAGTATTATTTTCAGATTCTTCATCTTTTATTTCAATATTATTTTCTACATTAGTATCTTCAGTTGTATCATTTGTATTATTAGATTCATTAGATTCACTAGAATTATCTGTATTATTAGATTCAGTTACTGTGTTTGTTTCAGTTATACTTGGTTCAATTGTTACATCAGTTTTGTTTTGCTCATTAGTATCAGTTGTTTCATCATTTGTTGTACTTTCAGTATTATCTTCATTATTACTGTTTGTATCTTCTAAATCATCATCAATACTAATATTACTTATATCTATATCATTGTTATTATCTTCATTAGTAACTTCTTTATCAGGGAATAAGTTATTTGGGTTTTCATTAGTATAATTTATCAATTCAGTTAAATTATTATTATAATAATTATATATATCAGTTATTCCTGATACTAAAACTTCTAGAGCTTTTCTTTCAGATGTTAATTTTACTAAAGTTGCTTTAACGTCTTCAGCTTTATTTACAAGTGTATTCATGTCTTGACGGTCTTTAGCAATTTTTCTTTTCTTTTCTTCAATCTTAAAACTTATTTCTTTACTAGCTCCTGATAATATTGATGATAATTCATCATCTTTAAATTTATCTACAAGATTTTGATAATCACTTTCAAATGCATTAATATCATCAGTCATCTTTTGAATTTTTTCTTTTGCATTATTAAATTCATCTTTATATTCTTTAACTTTAGCAAGTTCTTCATCTATATGTTCATTACTGGATTTTAATTTATTTTCATATTCTATCTTAATATTATTAATGTCATTAATAACATTTTGTAATCTTATATTAGTTTCTTTTATTAGATTTTCGTTCATATATTAACACCCTTTTTTCTCTTCATGAAAATTATAACAACTAGATTATTAAATGTAAATATAATGAATATTTAAATTATTTTTGATAAATTATTGACAACATAATTTTATGATGTTATATTAAAGATACTTAGTATGATAGACAAGTACAAGTTAATTCAAACTAGGTATTATTAATAATCAATAGGATATATTTTATTTAAAAAAATAAGATAATAATATATTGATTATATGTATATATAGAAATAATATTTTATGTGAGAATGTATTATATTATTTATTAAAATACATGATTTGCCTAGTTTATAATTTGTTATTTATTGTCTGTATGTTGCATTATGCCTCATCTTTTACTAAGTATAACTAGTTATGAGAAAGAAACTCTTAATAAGGTGAGCTCTTACTTTAGATAATCTGACAATTATTTAGAGATAGGGATCGAAACTCGAAAGTGAAAAGTTGTCAGCTTTTCATTTTTTTGTGTAAATAAATATTTTTTAATTTTATATTATTGACAATATAATTTTATGATGTTATAGTGAAGATACTTAGTAAGATAAACTAACTAAGCACTTAATTTTAATTGATTGTATATAATTTATCCAAACAAATTATATATTTGATATTATATATTGAGTTTAATTGTATTTTAATTTGTATTATATCTTATGTGAAAATGTAAGTTATAATATATTAAATACATGATTTGCTCAGTTATTATATTAGGTAGTTGTATATTAAGTTATTGATTATTTTAATATAATTGTGGTTTGTCTGATGCATATAATGCCTCATCTTTTACTAAGTGTAATCGATTATGAGAAAGAAACTCGTTTATAAGATGAGCTTGGGTTTCTAGCGGACTGACATTCGCTTGGAATTCGAGATCAAAACTTGAAAATGGAAAGTTTGTCAGCTTTTCATTTTTTTATGTTTAAAAAAGATATTTATGTTTAATATTAATTATGTTATACTTTTATTAGTTTATGATATGGGGTATAGATATGATAAATATACATAATAGATTCCTTAATTATATAATTATTTTATTAATGTCTTTTATGATATTATCACCAATAACATATGCTGCTAGTAGTACATGTCCTTATAGTACTAAATATAAGATAGCTCAAAGTGCTAAGAATGTTACGGCTGCATATGAAATAAATGATAGTGATCCAAATAATTATAGTATTACAATTTATATATATAATTTAAAAGAAGATTTATCAGTATCTTTTACAGACCCTGAAACTAATAGTTTTAGAACAATTACATATAATGATACAACTAATGATACTTATAGTTTTGTAACTACTAATATTAATGATATTTTAACTTATGTATTTACAGTATATGATGTTAAGAATGGTTGTGGAGCTCTTACATCATTTAAGTTAGTTAAACCTAAATATAATACGTATTCTGAATTAAAGGCTTGTAAGTATGAAGCTACTAAAGATTTTGATTATTGTAAAAAATGGATAACTAAAGAAATAGGTTTATCTGAAAGAAAAGTTGAAAAGAAAATACAAGAACAAAAACAATTAAATGCGGTAACTAATACTACTACAAAAGTAAATGATGAAAATGATGATCAAAAGAATTATGAACTGTTTAAAAAAATTAGATTTTATGCAATAATAGGATTAAGCGTAGGAATAGTAGTAGATATAATTGCAATAATATGGCAGATTGTTAGTATTAGGAGGTATGCAATATGAAAAAGAAATTTAGTATTTCAAATATTAGAGATTATATACCTATAATAATTTCTTTTATTATATTGGTTATATTAGTTATAGGTTTGATTTTTACAATTAATATTAAATTTGATGAAAAGAATGCAACTGTTGATACTTCAAGTAATGATAATTATATATCACTTAATATTGAAGATTTAGCATTAGATATACAGGCATGTGATGGAGATACAACAGGTCCTGATGATGCTAAAAAAGTTACATTTGATTATAAAACTGAATGGGTATTTGATAGACAAGAATATGATATGAGTGCTGCGACAGCTGATACTAAGGAATTGACTGATTTACCATTAATTGATGTTGATACGATGGCATTTGATATAACATTATCTAATATTACTGATAAACTAAAAGTAGTAATTACTAATGATTTCGATGATGAAGTAGTTAATATCAATTATAGTGATACAACTAATGGAACATATGTATATCAAACTAAAAATACTAATGACATAATAAGATATACAGTTAGCATATATTCATCTTCTTGTAATAATTTATATCGTGAATTTGAAGTATTAATGCCTAAATATAACTATTATTCTGATTATGATAGATGTAAATATGTAACTAGTTATTATTGCCAAAAACTTGTTACTTCTGATTTTAGCTTTACTGATTTTAGTATTAATACTAATGATGAATATGAAAAGAATTATCAAAAAGCAGTAGAAGAAGAAGCTAAAAAAGAAAATAACTCTATTAGAAATATATTAAGTAATAATTATATTATATTTATTGTTATAGCTGTTATACTTATTATTTTAATAATTGTATTTATTACTCTTAGATTTAAAAGAAAGAGAGGTAAATAAATATGAAAAAGGTTAAATATTTATTAGTACTTATTTTAATTAGTTTTATTGGTATAAATGTAGATGCTAAAGCAATACATGTTACAACAACTAGTTATACTCCAGTTAGTCTAGGTGCTTATTATTTAATTAGTGGTGATGAATATCGTGCACTTGGTAGCCGTGGTAATTTAGGTACACAAACCAAAAATGGAACTAAGTTTTATAAATATGATTTCACATTATGGTATATTAAGGGAGTTACTAGTGCCGGAAGTTCTGTTGATTTATATTGTGTTGACCCTGGTAACTCTGGAAGTCCTGGGCTTGCATTGACTTGTCAGCCTTATCAAGATGATGCAGTACTTACCTATTTATTCAATAATGGTGATAGAAGTAATAAATCCGCATTTACTATGGCTATTCGTTTATATGGTATGTATAAAGGACTTAACAAAGGTTTCTTTGATGGACAAAGAGGCATGTTTGAAAAAGCTGCATTTATTAGAACCGCTCAACAAGAAATTGGCGGAATGAATTTAGGTACTGAAGGTTATAAGAGATTATATGGTGATGTAATTGATAAAGCAATTAGTATTATAAAAAATGCACAGAATGCTGTTGGTGATGTTGTTGCTGCTAATAATAAAGCAATTGAAGAAGCAAAGAAAAAAAGTTCATCTTCTAGTTCATCAAATTCGTTAAGTGCTTCTTCAAGTGGTTGGATTTTAGATTCTAATGGTAATCTTCAAGACCCAGGAATAACTATTACTCAATCTGAAACACAAGGTGATTATATTGGATACGTTGTTCAATCTGGTATAAATATAGATGCAAGTCATATTAGTATTACTTGTGATGGTTGTGAAGATTTAATAGTAGGTACTTGGGATGGTACAAAAGCCGGTGTTTTTGCAAAACCTAAAGATGATAAAAATTCAGATTGTTCTTTTACAATTTTAGTAAATTATATTGATGGAAGCAACAAAAATGGTGGTATTGGTGAAAATGGTAATGGAAACGGTAATAACAACGATGACAATTCAAAAGACAATGATAATAATTCGTCTGAAGAAACTGCAAATTGTACACCATATAAATGCTCATCTGGCACTAGTAAGAGTCAAGATTATTTAGTTTGCCTTACTGATAAACAAATAATAAAAGCTGGATCTAGTACCGGTAAAACATGTTTATATGGTAAAGATTCTAATGGTAATTGTTTATCATTAAATCCGTCAGTTAGTTCTGGTGATGAAGGAACTGTTGTAACTCCAACTATTCAAGATGACACATTATTAGCAAGCTATACATCTACTGGATGTAAACCTGATTGTTGCACAGAGGATGTTGTTGATTTTGCTAAGATACCTCAAGGTAGTATTAATAATTGTTGTGATACAACAGATTCATATATTGATGAATATCCATTAAATAAATTATTCTGTAATGATAAAACATTAAATGTTGATTATTATAAATTAAAATGTGGTGCTGAAATATACGAAAATACAGATGTAACTTTAAATGATTATTGTGTAATGTATTGTACAGAAAAAGTAAGTTATACTTTACCTGGCCCTACATCAACTAAATCTGGTAGATATTTCAAACTTCAAACTCATACAAGTTATACTGGTGCAAGTGTATCTGGTCCTTCAATGAAGGGTGAAAAAAGATGCCGTATTATTACAAGTTTTGATAAATGGTATACTGATTATTTGGATAAAGTAAATAGTGAAATAAATGGTTATAATGAAAATCAAAAGCAACTTGCATTATATAATGAGTATAAAGATGCCGTTGATAGTGCTACTTCTGTTGATGTAAAATTTAAGACAACTATTAATTATCAATGGACAGGAACATGTACTGGAACGAGACCTGATGGTAAAGGTGGAGAAGAGTCTTATGATTATCCTTGCCCAGAGAGTGATTCATGTGATGTTACAACAACAGCTAGTGTTAAAAAATATCCAATTGCTGGTAAATATTGGTATAATGTTTTAACTGTTAAGAATGATAGTTCATTTACAAACTATGATAAAATTGAAATAACTAAAAAAGATTATTTAAATGTTAAGAGTACACAAAGCTTACAAGATTATTATGTTTATAATCTTGATACTGCTAAATCAGATGCTGCTGGAAAAGTTACTTCTTGTGTTCCAGCTGGTAAAACTGAAACTAGTAGAAATACTAGTTGTGATGATGGTGAAATTTGTAATAGAAATATGAATGTTGAAGCTGCAAGAGATGCTGCATCAGCTGCTGCAACATCAGCAAATGCAACATATAATAATGCTGCTGATAGAGCAAAGAGTTTAGAGACACAATTAACTTATTGTCAAACATTTATTGATAAGTCAAAGACTGATTCATCATTATCTAGTTCAGTTTATGATTTTGATCCTGAAATGTCATTTAATTATACACAAGCATATGTAAGTGATGCAGGTAATACAATATCTGGAAAAGTTCCAATTGACTTTACTAAGAATTGTGTTAGAAATGTTCAAAGAAAGTCTGAAGTTTCAGAAAGTGCTGATGGCGATGGTATAGATGCAAATCGTTATTCAACAAAATATAGTATTACATCTAATAATATATTCACTAAAGACTTTAAAAATACTACATTACAACTTGATGGTAATGGTGCATTTACTGGAAACTTAGATACTGATTATACTGAAACTAAAGCATTTACTAATGATGGTTTATATACTGTAATTTGCGATTGGGATGATACTCAAGTAAATACATTTACATTAGTTCCATCTGGTGTAACAACTGGTGGAGATGAAGGTTCAATCAAAGATATTACAAGTAATTACACAATCCATGATAAAGTATATAAAGTATTTACTACTCAATATTCAGGTAAATATGAAACTGAATTTAACTTATCGAATGTTGGTTCTGATGGCAAATTTGATAGTATAATTAGTCAAAAAAGTAGTGATTATAGTAGTTTTTATAATAATAAGACATGTTCTGGTGATTATGGTAATGCTACATGTTACTTTGAAAATATAAGTACAATTACTATTATAGGTGATTGTAATAATCCTGGAGTTTTTGATGTTTCTGCTGTCCAACAATATTGTCCAACTTGTAAGAATGGTAAATGTGATAATAATTGTACGGGTGGAGATTGTACTATTAAAAATGGGTTTGACTATAAGACAGTTGATCCTGGTAATTTATTCCCATCTGGAACGACAACAAGTGATGGCAAAGAATATGCTATTAACTGGACTAAAACCGATGAAGGACAAAAAGCTCAAGCTAATTTGAAAAATCTAAGCGATAATACTAATGTTTATAGTCCTGATAATTTAACTTATTCATTTACATTAACATCTAGTGACATTAAAGCAATTAAAGCGTATAATAGTTCTAGAGTGTCATTTGGTGGATTTACTGATTTTGATTTAAATTGTAGTTTAAGTAATAATACTCGTGTAAGATGTATTAGTCCATTCCTTGATGCAATAAGTGGTGGTGGTTCTCTTACTTATGATGGTGGAGAATTAAGCTTGAGTACTTGGAATGGTTCTAAGACACTTAACGAAGTTAGAAATAGTCAACAATGGTAATAGGAGGTAGAAGAATATGAAAGAGAGCTTATGGGGTTATTGGTTAATAGTTTTAAGTATTGGTATATTAAGTGTAATGATAGTATTACAAAGTTATTCTACCACTAATGAACAAGACTATTTTCTTGTTAAAAGCGCACTTGAATCAAGTATGAAAGAAGCAGTTGACTTTGGTTATTATACTGATATAAATGCTGATGGTTCAAATAGTTCACATGGTGTATTAAAAATGAATAGAGAAAAATTTGTAGAAAACTTTATTAGAAGATTTGCTGAAACAGTAAATATTAATAAAGATTATACAATTAACTTCTATGATATTTATGAAGTACCACCTTGTGCTAGTGTTAGTGTTGTAAGTGCTACTTCTCAATCTAATTTCGGTCAAAGCCAAGGTGCAACATCATCTGTTGATTCAACAAATAAATTAACTGGTATTTTATATACAACATCTGATTATAAAGAATAATTATAAAGATTTTGGTTAATTCCAAAATCTTTTTTGTTATAGAAAACCCCCAGATAGTCTGGGGTTCTGTGATAACTTTAGTGATAATTTGTACAAAAAAACCCTTTCATTATAT
>OMVK01000034.1 GCA_900314465.1 uncultured bacterium
AAATATTGCTGAATATATACCTAGTATAATATATATAAATAAAGTAATAATTAAAGTTAATGAATTTTATAATGTTAATGAAGAAAATAATAAAGGAGATAAATTTATTAATGGAGATATAAAAATAACTAACTTATCTTTTAGTTATAATAACTATAATAAAATACTAAATAATTTTGATTTAAATATAAATAAAAATGATAAAGTAATTATTAAGGGAGAATCTGGGGCTGGCAAATCGACATTATGTAAATTATTAAATAAAGAATATGATAATTATCAAGGAAATATATTAATTGGTAATATTAATTTAAAAGATATTAGTATATTTAATTTAAGATCTCATTTAAGTTATTCTTCACAAAATGAAAAAATACTTATTGGTACGATAAGAGATAATATTCTTATGGGACGTAATATAAGTAATGATAAACTTAATAATATTATTAAGATATGTGAACTTAATAGAATATTAAATAAGAGAATTTTTGGACTAGATACATTCCTTTATGGTGGAGATTCGGAATTATCTGGTGGTGAAAAAGAACTTATTTTTCTTGCAAGAACACTAGTACTTAATAGAGATATTATTATACTTGATGAAACTTTATCTGAAGTAAATGAAGAATTAGAACATAAGATACTTACTAATTTATTTAATAATTATAATGATAAAACTATTATTTATATAACACATAAGAACTCTAAAAATTATTTTGAAAAAACAATATATGTATAGAAAGGAGTATATGGTTTTAAATAAAGATGAATTAATTAATATTACTGGCAGTGGTTTTAAAGCTGGTTTCTTGGTAATAATTGGTGGAATAATTACTCTTATTATCGGAGCAATTGATGGTTATTTAAGACCACTTCAATGTAATAAATGATAATTAATAATAATGAACTTACAAAAATAGTTGGTGGTGCTACTACCTTTAGTGGAACATATATTAATGCTTGGTCAAGACTTATTAATATTTTGTTTGAAATTGGTAAAACTCTTGGTAGTTCACTCAACTATTACTTTGGAAAAAAAACGTGTTAATTATAAAATAAACTACTTCACTCGAGTAGTTTATTTTTTATGTGCTCTTGGATGAGCATGTAAATATATATCTTTTATATAATCGTTTGTTAAATGAGTATAAATAGTTGTTGTACTTAGGTTTGCATGTCCAAGTAACTCTTGAACACTTTTTAAATCGCAACCTTCATTTAAAAGCATAGTTGCAAATGTATGTCTGAAAGTATGAGGTGTAACTTTGATATCGAGTGCACTCTTTTTAACAATATTATCAATAATATCTCTCACTCCCCTGGTAGTTAAATCACCACCAATATGATTAATAAACAAACGTTTACTCTTATGTTTACCTAATAAAACAATTCTTGAATTATTAATATAATCTTCAAGAAAATTTATGGCATGTTCATTTAAATAACAAATTCGCTCTTTATTACCTTTACCTAATACTTTAACTTCCTTATTAGCAAAATCAATATCATCTATATTAAGATTAATAAGTTCACCTATTCTTGCACCAGTTGCTAAAAGAGTTTCTAGTAATGCTCTATTTCTTATACCAAGTGGTGTATTATCACAAGTATTAATCATTGTCTCAAATTCATTATATTTCATATAATTTGGAAGATGTTCTTCTTTTTTAGGTCCTGATACTAATTTAAAGGGATTACTTTTAATAACACTTTCTCTTTCAAGATAATTATAAAAGCTTCTTAAAGAAGATAAATGTCTATTAATAGATGATGCTTTTAAATTTTCTACTTCTTTTAAATATTTAGAATAATCTAAGACATCTTTATATTTAATAGTTTTAAAATTCTTATGCATGTTATCTAAATATTCTTCATATTTTTCAATATCAATTTCATAATTAGTTTCTGTATAATCAGAATAATTACGTTCAACACGTATATATTCTAAAAAGCCGTCAAGATAATCTTCCATTATTATTTATATGTCTCTTTTCTAATGCTCTTTGGTATGATGAATCACCAATAGCCTCATCTTTACTAGGATAATCTGATTCTTCTAAGAACTCATCATCACTATCATCTTTTTCTTCAACATATTCATTATTATTGATTGATATTAAATAATTTTCTAATATATCAAATAAATTACGTTCATTTAGTTTAGGATTTTTTTCATCCATACCATAACATGCAAATTTTAAATATTGATAAGCATATCTTCTTAAATGTAACATATATTTTTCTGTTATAAGATTAGGATTATAATAAGCATCTTTTACTAAAATATATATAGGTAATAAAAAATTACTTATTTCTGGATTCTTAATAAATTTATTTGTATTATTATTAATTTCTATTATTTTCGAAACAATACTTTCTTTACTTTTATAATAATAATCAATACCTGTTATTTTATATAAAGTATTATAAATATCTTTAAAATATTTATTAAGAGTATTAAAAGTATAATTAAGTATAAAATTATAATCAAATGAATCTATTTTCTTAACAAATGATTTAGCTATAGCATTTGGATCAATTAAATCTTTATTATTTTTATATATAATAATATTATTATCATCTATAGGTCCATTATTATTAATATATTGAAAGAATTTATCATCTATATTATCTATATCAATATTAGTAAAATAAAATGTAGATGATTTTAAATAATTAAATAATTCTTCTTTATTATTAAAATTACTAGTAAATTTAGCAAGTGTAAGTATTTTATTATTTGGTGTAAGATCAGTCATTTTATTATATTTATTATCTTCTTTATAGCCTAAAAAATATTTCATATTATCACCACCAATATAATACTATTAAATTAATTATTTTACAAAGAAAAAGATACATATCTTTTATGTACCTTTATTGATTATTTGTATTATTTTGATTGTTATTTACATCTTGTGATATAACTTGGGCATTACTTAAATTTAAAACATTTGGAGTATTTGTTTGATTATTTGTTGGTGTAAGTGGTGCACTTGGTGTTGGTGTGTTTTCTTGATTAACTGGTGTTTGCATATTAACTGGTGTTTGTACTTCCTGAGGTGTAACAGGTGTTTGTATATTAACAGGTGTTACATTGTTTAAATTAATACTATTAGCTGTAGAAACAGCATTATTATAATTTGAGTCTAATACATCATCAGCAACTATTGGTTTTGCAACATTAGAATTATCAAGTTTTATAACATCCGGTGCATTATTATTTTTATTAGTATCTACTGATGGAACATCATTTAAATTTAAACTATTACCCTTATTACTTGCTTTTTTATTTCGATATTTTAATGCAAGTATTGGATCTTGTTTATTCTTTTGATTAGTTCTAACTATTATTAATATTACTATAATAATAGCAACAACAATTAATATACCAAATATTAATGATGTATAATCCTTCTTTGGAGCATCTTTAGTTACATGTATGTAATATGTATTAGTAGTACTTCCATCTTCTGATGTAACTACAATACTAATTACAGAACCATCAACTAAATCAGTTTGATTAGATACAACACATTTAGCATTTTCATCTGTAGGTATAGCTTTAACATTAACACTACTTTGATCAACAGTTAAATGAATATTATATTCATAAATAGTTGGTTCAAAATCAATATTAAACCCTTCAATACTAAGACTAGATAAAGATGCATCTTTTTCAATATAGTATATTTGTTCTCCCCTAGTTAATCTTTTAATATTTAATGTATAACAAGTAGTAGATGAACCATCTGGACTAGTTGCATAAATATCTATAACATTATCTCCAATATCAAGATTAATAGTATTACCAACAGCATTTTGATTATCTATCTTAATAGTTTCACCATCAACATTAGGTGCAATATTTAAAGTAACTGATTCAACTTCAAATAACACTTGAATATCATAATTAGTCTTAAAACTACTAAATGTAAAATCAAAATCATCAGATGTTATACTTTTAATTCTTGATTTAGCATTACTTGTATCACGCATATTTGCACGTGGGTCTGTTTCTTTAACGTTTTCTTCTGTAGGATTAATATTAATTGTCTTATTTCTTAAAATTAATACATCAGGGTCTTTACCAGAATTTTTAGCATGGGCAATAAAATTATTAATAGTTATATTTTCTGTTAAAGCACTTGTACTTTTTTTTGTAACTTCACATGAATATGTAGCATAAGTAGTAGTTTCTGCTTTTCCTGATAACTTAAAACCAGTTTGAGATGTCGAAGAATTACTAAGACCTGAATCAACATTAGATAAACTACATGTAACATTACCATTTTCTGCAGTAAGTTCTCCACTCATTTCATCATAATTTATTTCTGTTTTCTTGTTAGATATAACATTACACTGAAACTTTTGTCCATAATTAAATGGTCCATTATCACATACTAGAGAATATTCAATTTCATCAGCATATATTAATGAAGGTAATATTACTAATAATAATAGAAAAATAAACTTGTTTATTTTTTTCATAACTAACCTCTTATTCTATAAAAATAATATCATAAATAAGATTAGTTATAAATAAAAAGTCACATAAAAATGTGACTATATACAATTTATTTTTTTAGTTTAATATTATCTATTATATTACATATAATACTTAATAATAAAAGACTTATACCTACATATAAATATACATAAGTAAGATAATTACTTGTACCAAATATTACTAATATTCCTTTAACAATAGAACCTATTGTTAATATTATTACTGAATAATCATATAAATCAGTAAATATATTAGATTTTAATTCTTTATTTATCATATATAATATTCCATATGGTATTAATCCTAATACTAATGGTATTAAGAATGATGCTATCATAAAAAATGTATATACACCATGAGAAAAATATTCATATATTGTGCCAAATAATACACAAAAGATAGTAAATGATAAATAAAATATAGTTTTCTTTCTAGTATCCAATATAGACAATATCTGACACTTTCCTTTCTGTAATAGTATTACCTGTTGTAGTAGGTTTATTTATTACTTTACCATTAAAATACATGGTTGATGAACCTCCACCATCTAGATTATAAGCAATAGTGCATCCTAGATTTTTCATATAATTTGCAAGTTCATATAATGAAAGACCAGATGATTCACTTGTTCTTCCATCAGATACAACAAATACATAATGATTTTCATCAATTATGCCTATTGCTGTTCTTGGATTTGAACTCATAGATTTACCTACTTCGCTATTATAACTTACCGATATCTTACTATCTTCTACTAATGCAGGTCCAAAAGATAAAATATTATAAGCACCATTTTGCAATAATTCATCTATGGTAATATCATTTTCATTAATAATTTCAAAAGAACCATCTTTATATATGACTAAGTCATCGTTACCATTGGATGTACTTCGATATATTACACCATTTTTCAAGACATACCCTGATTCTTGTACACCATAAAAGTCACCATTAATTGCAAGTATTGCATTAACGCTTGATGCAATATTAGAAGTAGTTTCTGTAACATTTTTACCGTAAGAGCTCTTAGCAAAAGCGGTACTTAAATATGATGGGTCACTCACTTTAATATCAGCAACATAAACAGTAGTATCATTCACTCTATCAGTTGTTATAGTTATAGATATATTATCATCTTCATAGGAAGTATCAGTAATATTTGCAGTAGTTGTTGAAGATAAACTAGCTACACTAGAAGTATTACTAGTAGTACTAACAACTTGGTAGACATTAGATAATACAAAAGTATCAAGTAATATATAAATTGTAAAAGATATAATAAATATACTAAATATTACTCTTGTTATCTTTCTTAACAAAGATATCACTTCCTTTAAATATTACCATCTTTTGTACTAGAAAACTTATTATAAATAATATTATTTCAGTTAGTATTTTAGCTATATATTTATTTATATTAATACTAATTAAAATATTTAATATAAATGTATTTAATATAAGTATTGTAGTTGCAAGTAAGACATATTGAATAAAAGTCTTCTTATTAGGTTTCTTATTAAATACAATATTATTAAAAGAATAATTGCATGTGCCTGATATCATTCTTGCAAATATATTAGATAGAGTTA
>OMVK01000036.1 GCA_900314465.1 uncultured bacterium
ATAAATAATATTAGAAATAATTTAGTATATCTTTTATTATATAAAATATTGCCTAATATAAGTGAACATATAAACATTATTATCCAGAATTTTATTATTCTAAAATATATATAGTTAACTATTATATAAGAAAACAAATAATATGATATAAGCATAGATATCATAAATAGTAAATAATATATATTAAATGATTTTTTATTATTTGATAATATAATAAATAATGTTCCTATTACTAACCATAGTATTATACCTGATGATATCCATCCAAAATATTTTATTATATTATCTCCTGGTATTATATCTCCCCATTTAGATAATATTCCAATTAGTATACCTGTAATAATTATAATAGTTATTTTTAACAGTTTATTATTCATAATACCTACTTTCATATTTTTTAATAAAAAAACTATCTCAATATGGGATAGAATTATATTAACAAACTTTTTTGTTTGATTAAATACTTAATGGTGGAGCCGATGAGAATTGAACTCATGTCCGAATTACTCTTCTAAGTAGCGTCTACAGGTTTAGTTAAAATAATAATTTCATAAGTAAACGTATTTTAACAAACTAATACTTACTAGATTTTATAATATTCGATTATTAATCTAAAATCTAAAATTAATAACTATATTTCGTATATATAAACCAATAGTAGAACTACGAAATAATTAAACTATCAGCGCTCAATCGCAAAATTATGCGAATGCAAGAGCAGTATTATAATTTTTATTGTCAGTTAATTTAAACTGTTTGCATCTTAGGAGTTTGCATGCCACCTGCAACTAAATCAAGACTATAACCCGTCGAAACCAAGTACGACCCCATTTAGTAATATTAATATTAACATACTAAATTAAATATTTCAAATTATTTATTATCGGTATCATCTTGACCTTTAACGTCAATAATTATTTCTCCATCTTTAGTATATAAATATTTTTCACGAGCATATTTAGCAATATATTCAGGATCTTGTAATTTATTTACTTCATCTTTTAAAGTATCTTCTTCACTTATTAAATTATTATAGTGCTCTTCTAACTGTGCTTTAGCTTCAACATTTTTATATATTTTCTGCCAATTACTATAACAAGTATAACCAATAAAGCTTATAAGTCCAAATATTATTCCAATATAAGTTAATAATCTTAAATGATATTTACTCATATATATACTCCTTCATAATAATTATATTTAATTATTAAATAAATATCATATTATTTAACTAATATCTTGATTATTTTACATATATTTTTACATATAAAAATCACTTTTTTCAAAGTGATTCTTATTTATCTTCTTCTTTAGAATTTTCGGAGTTTTCTAATTCTTTTTTATATTCATCTAAAATTGCATTTGTGAATAATTCACGAGTTTCACTGTTGATAGGATGAGCTATATCACGATATTCTCCTGGAGCAACTTGTTTACTTGGCATTGCTAAAAATAAACCGTTGTTACCCTCAAGAATTCTTATATCATGTACGACAAATACTCCATCAATAGTAACAGAAGCAAAGCCTCTCATCTTTGAGTTCTCATTATTTACTATGTTTACACGCACATTAGTAATTTTCATCATGTTCACCTCTCTATAACTTATTAATATTATTATAGTCTACTTTACATATAAAAATCAATATTATAATTTTAATACCTTTTTATGATATCTATAAATACATCTATTGGTATGTCTTCAGCTCTATTAGTAATATTATATCCATGACTTTCTAAAATATTATTTATTTTATCTAAATCATAATCGTATAAGTTATTTTTTAAATTCTTTCTTTTATGTAAAAAAGCATCTTTTATTAGTTTAGATAGTTTATTAGTATCAATATTATCAATATTTTCTTTTATTTTTAAACTAATTATACATGAATCTACTTTAGGTATTGGTATAAATTCTTTTTTATAAACAATAAATTCTTTATTTATTATATAAAAGTAATCTAGATAAGCAGTAATTGCCCCATATTCTTTGGTACCAGGTTTGGCAGTTAATCTATCTCCGACCTCATTTTGTACCATATATATTTGTTTATATGGAATATTCTTCATATTAGCTATCTTAGTTATAATAGGTGTAGTTATATAATATGGTAAATTACCTACGATATATAATTTATCATATTTGTATTCTTTTAATATATTATCTAAATCAACATTTAATATATCTTCATATATTATCTTAGATTTATTATTAATTAATTTATTTAAATATATATCTAATGATTTATCTATTTCATATCCGATATAATAACTATTCTTTTTTACTATTTTTTTTGTTAAAGCTCCACTGCCTGGGCCTATTTCTATAATTAAATCATTTTCACTAGCATCTATTAGATTTATTATTTTATCTATTATAGATTGATTTTTTAAAAAATTTTGTCCATATTTCTTCTTAAAATTAAATTCCATATTTACCTCTTTAAATAAAAAAAGATATGAGTCTATTATCTAGACCAACCATATCTTAATACATCATATGTTGTTCTTCTTCTACCAACATTTGTTATAGCATATTCTTGTGATGGTACTAATAAATCTAAGTTATTACCTACTACTCCGCGATCTAAAACTATGGCAATTATTGGCTCATTTGATATACCATTTGCATTAAATCTTACTATTGAACCACATGCTAAATTTCTTGATGATGCAACTATTCTGACATTACCGTAAGTTGAATCAGTAAATGTCGTTGTGCCATCTAAAACATTTTGACCAGTACAACCAAGTTTTCCACTACATAATGGACAATTTGCAGCATATCCTGTCAAATCACCAGTATATGTATCAAGTGGATAATATAAATCTTCCATTAACATAGAATCATATTTAATAGCCATTGCTGTTAAATCTAGTGTTTTATTTATATTTTCATTAGTTACTTTATCATTTTCTTTTGTAACATTAACAGTAGTTAGATTAAATATAATAACAAATATTATTAGTATTTTTGATAATTTAAATACTTTTGAAAAGATATTTTTCACTACCATCACCCTATAAGTAAATTATAGTAGTATACATATTAAATGTCAAAAACATCTGAAACATTTTCTTCGGTTTGTTTTGATACATCATCAAGTGTAATACCTTTTAATTTAGCTAGGTATTCTGCGATTATTTTAATATTTTTAGGTTCATTTCTCATACCACGATATGGAGTTGGTGCAAGATATGGTGAATCTGTTTCTAATAATATTCTATCTAATGGTATTTCTTTTATTACATTACTAATATTTGAATTTTTGAATGTCATAACTCCACCTATACCAAAATAATAACCCATCTTTAAGTATATTTTAGCTGTTTCAAGAGAACCTGAGAAACAATGTATTACACCATGCACTTTATATTTTTTTAATGTATTAATAGTATATTCAGTAGCATTTCTTGAATGTATTACTACTGGTTTATGATATTTTTCAGCTAATTTTAATTGATATTCTAATAATTCTATTTGTTCTTTTTTATGTGTTTTATCATGATAAAAATCTAATCCTATTTCACCCAAAGCAACAAATTTAGGATTATTAATATTATCTTCAACTATTTTAGTAAATTCAGTAAGTGATTCTTCAAAATTTTCTGGAAATATACCTAAGCAAATATAAACATTATTATATTTTTTAGCTAAATCTATTATTTCTAAATTAGATTTAATAGTATCACCTGCAACTATTATTTTATTAACATTATTATTTTTAGCATTAGCTATTATTTCATCTATATTATCATAATATTCCTTAAAAATATGTGAATGAGTATCTGTTAATGTAATCATATTATTCCTTACTTTCTATCATATTTATTATTTCAGATAATAATTTCACTTCATAATATATAAAATGTTTTTCAATATTAACTGTAGGTAATATTATTTGTATCTTTCTATCTATATATTTTAATCTGTATTTTGGATTAATATTATAAGTTATTAAGAATAATTTATCTCCTTCGATTTTATCTGAGATATCTTCAGGTATTTCAATGGTTATGGTGTTTTCTGTCTTTTTAACATTTTTGATATGCAATTTTTCTGCTAATTTTTCAAACCATTCTTCATACATATATATTTCTAGCGAATTATCTATTTTACCAAAGCGATCTTCGATTTGACTTTTTACATCTTCAAGTGTTGCTTGATCTTTAATTGTATTTATCATATGATGTATTTCAATCTTGATATCATTATCTTTGACATATTGATCAGATATATGATTTGATACTTCGATTAATGGTTGTGAGTCATCTTCTTCTTGTACTTCTTCACCATTTAATTTCTTTATTTCATCATTTACCATTTCTGTATATAATTCAACACCAACCGAATCTATAAAACCGGCTTGTTCTGAACCTAGGATGTCACCTGCACCACGGATTGATAAATCTCTCATTGCTATCTTGTAACCTGAACCTAATTCAGTAAAATCTTTGATTGATTGTAATCTCTTAACTGCTTGGTCTGATAAGATTTTAGACTGCTTGTATGTAAGATATGCATATGCAATACGATTAGATCTTCCTACTCTTCCTCTTAATTGGTATAACTGTGCAAGTCCAAAAGAATCGGCATCTATTACAATTAGAGTATTAACATTTGGTATATCAATACCTGTTTCAATAATAGTTGTACATAATAATATGTTATATTTTTCATTAACAAAGTCTTCGATAATACTTTCTATTTTATTTTTATCCATTTGTCCATGAGCTACAGCAAGTTTAGCTTCAGGTACTAATAGTCTTATTTTAGTTGCAAAATCTTCGATTGATTGAACATGATTATATAAAATGAATACTTGTCCTTGTCTAGATAATTCTTTATAAATAGCATCTTTGATAATGAATTCATTTTCTTCGAGTACATATGTTTGAACTGGATATCTATTAACTGGTGCAGTATCTATAATAGATAAATCTCTTAAACCAGACATTGCCATTTTAAGTGTTCTTGGTATTGGTGTTGCCGATAGAGTTAAAACGTTTACATTCTTCTTGATGTTTTTTAATTTTTCTTTTTGTTCAACACCAAATCTTTGTTCTTCATCTATTACTAGTAAACCTAAATTTTTATATTGTATTTTTTGGTTAAATAATTTATGAGTACCAATTACAATATCTACCTTACCATCTTTAAGTCCTTCGATTACTTCATTTACTTTTTTTGTGGATGTATATCTATTTAATAATTCGATATTTACGGCAAATTCTTTAAATCTATCTATGGCATTATTATACTGTTGTCTTGAAAGTAGTGTCGTTGGACATAGATAAGCAACTTGAAACCCATTAATAACTGTTTTAAACATAGCTCTAAATGCTACTTCTGTCTTTCCAAAACCTACATCACCACAAAGTAATCTATCCATAGGTACTTCTGAATCTAAATCTTTTTTTATTTCTTTAATAGATTTATTCTGATCAGATGTAGCATCATATTCAAATTCCGAATCAAATATTTCTTCTTCTGGATAATCATGATATGGTATACCTTTAGTATTTGCTCTTTCAGCATATAATTTTATTAATTCTGTAGATATATCATGTACCTTCTTAGATACTCTTAATTTTGTCTTAGCCCAACTAGTTGAATTTAATTTATCTATATGTGGTTTTGTTCCATCAGCATCCGAATATTTATAAATTGTTGTTATTTTCTCAACAGGTACATATACTTTATCATTACCATCATAATTTATTAATATATAATCTCTTACTAAATCACCATATTTAACAGGAACAATACCACCATATATACCAATACCATGTTGAACATGTACAACGTAATCACCTATTTTTAAATCATTAAAATCTTTTATTTTCTTACCTATATGATAAGAATTATGATAATTAGTATATACTCTTTCATCATCTATATCATATTCTGATATAAATATATGTTTATTTATAATAAATCCTTCATTTATTTTTATATTAAGAATATTAATACATTTTTCTTTAATAGAACCTATATTAGCATCAGGTATTAATTCTTTTATTTTCTTTATTTGACTATCTCTAGATAAACATATTACTAAGATATTATCTTTACAATTTATTTCACAAAAGTCTTTTAAATTATCATAATTACCTTTAAATTTAATTATAGGCTTAGAATCATATATATTGCTACCTTTGATATTATTGATAGTTTCTATTTTAATATAATTTGTTAATTCTATTTCATCTAAAGAATACATAAATTTTTTATCAACATTTATATGTTTTGATTCTGAGTATTCTTTTATATCATTTAGTATTTTGTCATATGCATTAGTTATTTGTGTTTGATTTATTATAAATGTCATATGATTATTCATATAATCTGCTAGAGAACTATGATTATTTGTATTTATTTCATCTATTGGTAATATTGTATATTTATCTATATCATTTATTGATAATTGTGTATTTTCATCAAAATATCTAATAGAATCAATTTCATCACCAAAGAATTCTATTCTGATTGGATGTTCACTTTCAATTGGATAAATATCAATTATATATCCTCTTATAGCATATTCACCTGTTGTTGTTACTAATGATGTTTCTTTATAACCAATATCAATTAATTTTTCAATAAATTTATCGCGTTCAATTGTATCACTTTTATGTATTTCAATATTATATGTCTTAAATTCATCTTTAGATGGTAAATATCTTAAGTATCCCATTAAATTAGTTACAATTATTGTTTTTTGATTTTTTTTAAGTCTTTCTAGTGTTTCAAGTCTTTTAACTTTTAAATCTGGAGATAGAGCTACAGCAACTGATGATAAAAAGTCATCCATCGGAAAAAGACATACATCATTAATGTATGTTTGTATTTTTTGATATATCATATTAGCATCAAATAAATTATGAGTTAATATTAATACGTTATTATCATATTCTTTATAATAATTAACATAATATAATATTTGTAATTCATCTGATAAACCACATACGATATCTTCATTTTTATATTTGAATATATCTCTTAGAAAGTCCATGTTATCACCTAATTATATTTGCACATAAAATTTTCAATAGTATCATAATTAAAATTTTCAATTACATCATAGATATATTTATAATTTTCTTCAATTTTATTTTTATCTTCTTTAGATAATTTACCTAATACATAATCTTTGGTATCAATATTTTTATCATGTCCCATACCTATTTTTATTCTTATAAAGGAATTAGTACCTAAATTATTAATAATATCTTTGATACCATTATGTCCACCTGAAGAAGAATTTTTCTTAATACGAAACTTACCTACTGGTAAATCTAAGTCATCTTGAATTACTAAGATGTCTTTAATATCTATATTAAAATAATCAACAAAAGATTTTACAACACCACCAGATAAATTCATGTAACTTTGTGGCTTTAAGAATATATATTTTTGATTATTAATATTTGTTTCATAATATAAACCATTAAATTTTTTAGACCATTTTACATTACCTAAATAAGAATCTAATACAGAAAAACCTGCATTATGTCTTGTATTTTCATATTCTTTTCCAGGATTTCCAAGTCCTACTATTAACTTCATATTAGTTCTTCCCTTCAAATATTCCTTGATAAGTTTTATCATCATGCTTCAAAAAAACAGGTTTATCTATTTTAACATAATTTTTACCATTGTAAATTGACTCTATTAAAATAAATACACATTTGTTATCTTTATATGTATATATAGGTACTATTCTTTTTATACCAAAATGATATTTATCTAATAAGATAATAATATCAGTTAATCTTTCTGGTCTATGAACTAAGTAAAAATATCCACCATTATTCAATAGTTTTGAAGATATTCTAATAATACTTTTTAAATCTATTTTTATTTCATGTCTTGCGATAGCTTTTATCTTATTTTCATTTTGAATTATATTATTTTTAAAATATGGAGGATTACAAGAAACAATATCATATTTATTTATAAAAGATAAATTATTTATATCATCATTAATTAATTTGATATTAGTTATTTTATTATAATTAATTGATTTTATACCTAAATCATATATTTCTTTTTGTAATTCTACACCGGTTATTTCTAGTTTATTACCATATTTTTTAGACAAAATCATAGGTATTGGAGCATTACCTGTACATAAATCTATTATTTTATTATCATTTTTCTTTATTTTTATAAATTCTGCTAATAATACTGAATCAACACTAAATTTAAAATATAATGGATTTTGATATATTTTATAACCATAATCAAATAAATCATTTAATTCAATTGTTTGATTCATATGTTTTTAATTCTCCATTTATATCTACGGTATATTCTTTTTTTAATACATTTAAACTAACAACCTTACCAGTACCATCTGGTGTTTCTACTTTTTGCCCTATTTTAGGTAGCATTTTTCGATGTTCAGTGTATACATCATCTTCATATGAAAGACAGCATAATAATCTGCCACATAAACCATTAATTTTAGATGGATTTAAAGCTAAATCTTGATTTTTGGCCATATTAATACTAATTGAACACATGCCATCTAAGAATTTTGAACAACATAGCTCTCTTCCACATAAACCTATACCACCTACAATTTTTGATTTGTCTCTGACGCCAATTTGATGAAGTTCGATTCTTGTCTTGTACTTAGCAGCAAGAACTTTTGCAAGATCACGAAAGTTAACACGATCATCAGCAGAAAAATTAAATACCAATTGCTTTCTATCTAATGAATAATCAGCATTATGTATTTTCATTGGTAAATTCAGTTCTTTTACTTTCTTTTTAGCATATTTGATAGCATCATTAGCATCTTTTAAATTTTTTAAGAATTTATCATAATCTTCATCTGTTTTTAAACGTATTACTTCCTTCATAGATTCTTTAGGTATATCAACATTATCTTTGACATCAGTATTAATTACTCTAGCATATTGAAGACCATTTTCAGTATCTACTATTACATAATCATTTGATTTTAATTCCAAATTATTATTAACAAAATAATATATATTACTATTATTATGAAATTTAACACTTACTATTTTCATATATTACTCCCATAAAAGAAAAAATTTATAAATTATTAAATCTTTATTAACATTATATTTCATATCATCAACTATTGTATTTAACGTATTTAATCTTTTAGATAATACTTCAATATCACTAGTATTAATTAAATCTAATACTTGTGTTGCATATGATATATTACTATATGTATTTGATACAACATCTTCAAATTTAATTGAATATATTTTCTGCATAAGTTTTATTATTTTTTCTATATCTATTCTATCTTTATTTGATAATTCTTTTGTATTTGCAAGTAATTCATATTTAGGTATATTATTCATTTTGTTTATAAAATATGTTGTTATATCATAATATTTTTCATAATCTTCTTTTGTTATATTTAATAGATCTAATACATTTTCTAATCCATAATGTAAATTATATATTTCACATCTACTTTTTATTGTTGGTATTATGGCATCTAAGTTATTTGTAATAAATATGCCAATTATTCCATTTTCAGATTCTTCAAGAAATTTAAGTATCTTATTAGCAGCTGAACTATTCATTTTTTCTGCTTCATTTACTATATATACTTGATAATCATTAATTATTGGTTTAGTTGCAAAAGTAGATAATAAATAATTAATACTATCTACATTTATTTCTTTATTAGTTGGATTTATTTCAATTACATCTGGATTTGTTTTAATATCGATAGTATGACATATATTACAAGTACAATCTTCTTTTCCACCATTCTTACAATTAATTTTCTTTATTAATTTATAAACATCTTTATTAGTATCCGAAATATTATTTGTAACAAACAAAAAAGCATGAGAATTATTATTCTCACTAAATGATTTATAGATAATATCAAATGTTTCTTGTGTTTGCATATATATTATATTTCCTTTCTATCTGATAAAGCTTTATCTAGTGTCACAGAATCAAGATAATCAATATCAACACCAACAGGTATTCCATATGATAGTCTAGAAACTTTTATATTTTTCTTTTCAAATATTTTTTTAATATAAAGTGTAGTTGTTTCTCCTTCGATAGATGGTTTTAAGGCAATTATAATCTCAGCATTGGGATCATTACTATCTATTCTATCAATTAAGCTACCAATATTTATATCTTCCGGATATATTCCGTCAATCGGAGATATTAGTCCATTTAAAACATGATATTTACCTTTAAAAGTACCACTTTTTTCAAACATAAAGACACTTTTATAGTCTTCAACAACACATATTACATTCTTTTTTCTTGTTTCATCATCACAAATATAACATACGTCTTTATCTGTTAAATTACCACAAATTTTACATCTATGTAATTTATTCTTACATTCTACAATAGATTTTGAAAAGTCGCTAATTTCATCATCATCTAAATCAAGTAATGATAAAGCAAACCTCTCAGCACTTTTTTCACCTATTCCTGGTAACTTTTTGAATGAATTAATGGCATTTTGTAATGGTTCAGGATAAGCCATTTTACATCAATCCGCCTAATTGCTTACTATAAGAACCTAATTTGTCTTCGATATCTTTATTTATTTTATCAACAGCATCATTAAATGCAATTTTAATCATGTCTTCTAAAATATCTGAATCATCATTTGTAAAAGTATCCATATTTTTTAATTTAACACTTTTAACTTTTTTATCACCAGTCATAGTTATTTCTACTAATTCTGATTCACCAACATATTCACTTGAATATATTTTTTCTTGTTTTTTTTGTATTTCTTTTTGCATTCTTTGTGCTTGTTGTAGCATAGCTTGCATATTCATAATTATATTCTCCTATTCTATATTAACATTATTACCAAACATATCTTCTGCTAAACTTACTGAATCTTGACTTGAATTTATATATTCAGAATCATCTTGATATTCATATTTTTTATTTTTATCAAATTTGGATACGATATTTTTAAACTCGGTAGCAGATACAAATATCATACCATATTTAGTATTATATAAATTATTAAATTTAATTTCCAATGTATGTAATTTTGAATTATTTACTATTTTAGTGCTATTAGATTCCGTTGTAAATAAAACGTTTGTTGATGATACAACCATGGGTTCTGAGCTTTTTACTACATAAGCTAAATTATCAGAATTATCACTAATAATTTTTTGTTTAAATTCATTCCATTTATCAACAAATTCTTTTTTTAAAGTTTTTGAAGCATCTACAAACGAATTATTTACTCTAATATTAATAAATTCATCACAAATTTTGTAATATTGTTGACTATCTTCCTTAATATAGTTATTTATATCTATCTTATTACTAGTAGAAATTATTTCCCGGGAAATAATTTGGTTAATATCTCTACTTGATAAACGATATTTATCATCATTTATATAAGATATTAATTCTAATTCTAATAATAAATATCCATTAGAATTAGAATTTAATTTATTTATTAAGTTATTTAATGAACTTATTAAATCTTTTAATTGATTAAAAGCACTGGTTGATATGTTCTTTTTTTTCATATCAATAGCCTTTTGTAAATAATTATCAAGCATCTTATTTATTAACATTTTTATATCAATGCCAGAAGATTTAATTTTATTTATTATATTTATTAATTCTTCGATATTATTTTTTATTATTGAAAGATATATATTATTTATATCTTCATCAGATACTGTACCATAATTTTTTTCAACAATATCTAGCGTTACATCATCTGATACTTTTGATATTTGATCTAAAATACTTAATGCATCACGCATACAACCATCAGATAAATATGCAATTTCAGACAATGCCTTATCATCATATTTTATTTGTTCTTTTTCACATATATCTTCAAGATGTTTAATTATTAAGTCTTTATCGATTCTTGAAAAATCAAATCGTTGGCATCTAGATAAAACAGTAATTGGTACTTTTTGTATATCTGTGGTCGCAAGAATAAATATTACGTTTTCAGGTGGTTCTTCAAGAGTTTTTAAAAATGCATTCCAAGCTGAATTAGATAGCATATGTACCTCATCAATTATATAAATTTTATATTTACCCATTGATGGCGCTATTTTGACATTATCGATTATTTCACGGATATCATCTACACTATTATTACTTGCTGCATCTAATTCAACTATGTCAGGATTAGTCGAAAAATTAAGACAATTATTACATTTTTCACAAGAAATACCATCTTTTGAGTTTTCACACTCTAATGCTTTAGCAAAGATTTTAGCAGTACTTGTTTTTCCTGTACCTCTTGGTCCCGTAAATATATAAGCATGAGCTATTTTATTTTCAATTATTGAATTTTTTAATATTCTTACTATATTATCTTGTCCAATTAATTCATTAAAGTTTGTTGGACGGTATTTTCTGTATAGAACTTTATAATTCATAACTCACCTTCTCGATTGTTATTATATCATATATAATTATCTAAATATCACCTGTTTAACGTTGTTTTAAAGAAATTTTGATAATCTTTTTTATATTTATTCATTAAATTTTCATTTATTATTATAGTACATTTGTTCGTTTTTGTATAGTGATGATTATCTGAATTTTTAATTAAATAGTAGACATTTTTTATTCTAGCATTTTTAATAACTTCAAAGCACATATCACATGGTTCCAATGTAACATAAAGATCACATTCACTTAGTCTCCAGTCTTTAATATTTTGTTCTGCATTTCTAATAGCTATTATTTCAGCATGATTTGTTACATCATATTTATTTATTCGATCGTTATGTCCTTTACCTATAATTTTGTTATTATTAACAACAACTGCTCCAACTGGTATATCGCCTGTTTTAAAGCAGATGTATGCTTCTTTAATTGCTTTATTCATAAAATATTGTTTATCCATATTTCCTCACAAAAAAAGAGCACACAACTGGTGATTATTATGGCTGCTGCATTCCTGCTCTGACCAGGTTCTAATACAGTTATTGCTCTTCAAGCATTATAACATAGTATATGTTTAAATTTCAATCTCAAACAACATGTTTCACATGAAACATATTATATTTTTTATATTTATTTTGTTTAGAAATTATTTCCCAGGAAATAATTTGATTAATAATTTATAGTAAAAAGTACGTAATTGTGTCATTATTGTTTATATGTTTCACGTGAAACGTTAATATTATATTTTCAAAAATCTAAAACGATAAAACGCATATCACTCATTTTTTATAGTATAATATTTTTTCTTTGTCAAAGTTTCACATTGACATGCTTTTTTATATTTTCGTATTGTTTATAACAATGTTTCACGTGAAACATATATGAAAATAATGTATTATTTTGTTACTTAATATTGTTATCTAGTATTTCTTGTTAATTTATACTTCATTGAACCACTTAGTTACTTTTGTCAAAGTTTCACATTGACATTGTTATGCTATTTCATGGTTTATAATTTTGAATGTTTCACGTGAAACTATTAATATATATTATATTTATAAATTTAATATTATTTCCTGGGAAATAATATTAAAAATAAAAGAAGATTATTGGTCTTCTTTTATTTCATTGTATTCATTTGTAGGATTATTTTCATTTTCAATACTATCGTAATCAAATACACTTACCGTTGAAACATATTGTTCATCTTTAAGATTCATCAATTTTACTCCTTGAGTTACTCTACTCAATTGAGATATCTGATTTATTGGAATTCTAATAACCATACCTGATTCAGTAATTATCAACAAGCTTTGATTGTCTTTGATTATCTTATGTGCAATCATTGGACCATTCTTCTCAGTTACTTTAACAGCAAGAACACCTTTAGATCCACGTTTTGTCTTACGATATTCACTTAGTAATGTACGTTTTCCATAGCCATTTTTAGTAATAATTAATAAATTATCATCATCATGACCAACATCCATACCAGTACATAAAGCATCATCTAGATTTATTCCTCTTACACCTGTTGCTGTTCTGCCCATTGGTCTAATTTCATTTTCATCAAATACTACTATCTTTCCTGATGTAGTTCCTAAAATAATATTCATATTTCCATCAGTTAACTTAACATCTATTAGTTCATCATCATCATGTAAAGTTATAGCAATTTTCCCCGATTTTCTAATATTTACATATTCATCAATAGATGTTTTCTTAATTATTCCATTTTTTGTAGCAAATACCGAATATTTGTACGTATTATCATTATGAGGAATGTTGATAATTGCATTAATCTTTTCATCTTTTTCAATTTGAATTAGATTAATTATTGGTAATCCCTTAGCAGTTCTACCATATTCTGGTATTTCATAACCTTTTAATCTATAAACTTTACCTTTATTAGTAAATATTGCAACATAATCATGTGTCGATGAATTTATTAGGAATTTAACATAATCTTCTTCATTAGTAGTAATTCCTCTAACTCCTACTCCACCACGATTTTGTTCTTTATAAACATCTGCATTCATTCTCTTGATGTAACCTTTATTAGTAACAGTTATAATAATGTTTTCTTCAGGAATTAAAGATTCATCTTCGATATAATCTACTGCAGTCATATCGATATAAGTTCTTCTTTCATCGCCATATTTATCAGCAATTTCTTGAAGTTCATTCTTTACTATTTCTTTTACTTTCTCATCTGAATTTAATATTGCATTATATTCATCTATTGCTTTTAATAAGTTATCTCTTTCTTCTTCAAGCTTCTCTAATTCAAGTCCTGTTAGACTACGTAATCTCATTTGTAAAATATCTGATGCTTGGATATCATCAAGACCATACTTTTCTATTAATTTAGCTTTAGCTATATCTTCAGTTTCTGAACTTCTAATGATATGTACAAAATCGTCAATATTTTTAATTGCGATTATTCTACCTTCACGTAAATGAAGTGCTTTTTCTGCTTCATTAAGATCAAATCTTGTTCGTCTAACGATAATTTCTTTTTGATAATCAGTATATTTTATTAAAATATCTTTTAATCCGAGACATTTTGGAACTTGGTTATCAAGCATTAAGAAATTTATTCCAAAAGTTGTTTGAACTGGCGTTAATTTATATAAGTTATTAACAATTACATTAGCATTTGCTTCTTTTTTAAGCGTAATAACTATTCTTACACCATTTTCTAAGTTACTTTCATCATGTAAATCTGTTATTCCTTCGATAACTTTATTTCTTGCTAAATCAGCAATCTTTTCTATTAATTCCTTCTTATTAACTCCATAAGGTATTTCATGAATTACTATTTGTTGATGATTATTATGTTCAATAATTTCAACTTTACTACGAATAGTAATTGTTCCCTTACCTGTTTCATAAGCTTTTCTAATACCAGAATTACCTAGGATTGTAGCTCCAGTTGGAAAATCTGGTCCTTTAACATCTTTCATTAAATCATCAAGAGTTATATCAGGATTATTAATGACATCTATACAGCCTTTGATGACTTCTCTTAAATTATGAGGTGGTATATTTGTTGCCATACCAACAGCTATTCCCATTGTTCCATTAACTAAGATATTTGGAAATCTACTTGGTAAAACATTAGGCTCTTTAATTGTGGCATCAAAGTTATCACTAAAATCAACAACATCTTTCTTTAAATCTCTTACCATTTCAAGAGATATTTTTGATAAACGAGCTTCAGTATAACGCATTGCTGCTGCTCCATCACCATCAAGAGATCCAAAGTTTCCATGTCCTTCGATTAATGGATATCTATAACTAAAGTCTTGAGCCATTCTTACTAATGCATCATAAATTGATGAATCACCATGTGGGTGTAGTGAACCCATAACATCACCGACAGCCTTAGCCGACTTTCTAAATGGCTTATCAGGAGTTATTCCATTAGAATACATAGAGAATAATATTCTTCTATGAACAGGTTTTAAACCATCTCTTAAATCAGGAATAGCACGTGATACGATAACACTCATTGAATATTCAAGAAAGGAAGTTTTTATTTCGCTTACAATATCATTTTCAACAATATCTGAACCATCAAGTGCTGATACAGCTGTAGAAACTACTTCTTCTTTATCACCATCAGTATACTTTTTTGGTGTTTTATCTTCATTATTATCCATTTTTTCCTCCTTAAACATCTAAGTTTTGAACGTATCCAGCATTTTCAACAATGAAATCACGCCTTGGTTCAACATTATCACTCATCAATAAGTCAAATGCTGCATCTGCTTGCATAGCATCTTCAACTGTTATTCTTCTTAATACTCTATGCTCTTTAGACATAGTTGTATCTCTTAATTCAATTGGATCCATTTCTCCTAATCCTTTGAAACGATTAACAGTAAATGATGATTTGTATTTATCAGGAATATTAGCTTTAACTTTTTCTAGATCATCATCATTTTGTACTAAAACAGTCTTTTTGCCATATGTAACTTTATATAATGGAGGTTGTGCTGCATATACATATCCACCTTCAACAACAGGTTTAAAATATCTATAAAATAATGTTAACAAAAGTGTTCTTATATGTGCACCATCAACATCAGCATCAGTCATGATTATAATTTTATGATATCTTAATTTACTAATATCAAAATCATCACCAATACCTGTTCCAAATGCAGTAATCATTGACTTTATTTCTTCATTATTTAATGCTCTATCAAGTCTTGCTTTTTCAACATTTAATATTTTACCTCTTAATGGTAGTACTGCTTGAGTATTGAAATCTCTACCTGATTTAGCACTTCCACCGGCAGAATCTCCCTCGACTATGAATATTTCACATTCAGACGGATCTTTTGACTTACAATCAGTTAATTTACCCATGAAATTAATGCCATCCAATGCTGACTTACGTCTAGTTGTCTCTCTTGCTCTTTTAGCAGCTAATCTTGCTTGTGATGCTAATGCACATTTTTCAACAATTACCTTTGCAGTTTTAGGATTTTCCATTAAATATCTTTCGAAACCTTGAGAGAAGATATCAGATGCTATCTTTTTAACTTCAAAATTACCTAATTTAGTCTTTGTTTGTCCTTCGAATTGTGGATCTGGATGTTTACATGAAATAATCATTGTTAATCCTTCACGTACATCATCACCAGTTAACGGTTCATCTTTATCTTTTAATATTCCCGTATTTCTGGCATATTTATTAATAATTCTTGTCAAAGCAAGTTTTACACCATCTTCATGAGTTCCACCCTCAACAGTATGTATATTATTAGTAAATGAATAAATACTTGAATTATATCCATCATTATATTGTAGTGCTACTTCAATTACGATATCATCTTCAGAGCCTTCTAAATATATAACATCACCAATATTATTCTTATTTTTATTTAGATATTCCACATATTCTTTGATACCACCTTCATAGTGATATGTAGCTCTTCTAATATTTTCAGTTCTTTCATCTATTAAAGATATACGTAATCCTTTATTTAAGAAAGCTAATTGTCTTAATCTTTCTTCAAGTGTATCCCAATCAAAAGTTGTTGTTTCTTTAAATATTGTTGGATCTGGATTAAATTTTACTTCAGTACCATGAATATTTTCATCACATGAACCTATTACTGCTAAATCTCCAACTGGTTTTCCACCATGTTCAAATCTTTGAAAATAGATATGTGAATCACGATATACTTTTACTTCAAGCCAATCTGATAAGGCATTAACAACAGATGCACCAACACCATGAAGTCCACCAGATACTTTATATCCTCCACCACCAAATTTACCACCTGCATGTAAGACCGTAAAAATGGTTTCAATTGTTGATTTTCCGCTCTTAGCATTCATACCCGTTGGCATTCCACGTCCATTATCACGAACAGATACAACATTTCCTGGTTCAATAGTTACTTGAATATCTGTACAAAATCCTGCTAATGCTTCATCAATTGAATTATCAACAATTTCCCAAACTAAATGATGTAATCCTCTTGATGATGTTGTACCAATGTACATACCAGGTCTTTTTCTTACTGCTTCAAGTCCTTCAAGTACTTGTATCTCACTATCATCATAAGCATCTATTTGTTCTTGTAATGTAGGTTCTTTACTCATATTTTTCCTCCTTAATATTTCCATTTTTTATCTTAAATATTTTACTACCACTCTTTAACTTCTTTGATATTTTAGTTAATTCAGTAGTTGTAATAAATGTTTGAATATCATCATCAATAAAATCAAGAATATTATGTATCTTTTTCTTATCTAATTCACTAAATAAATCATCTAATATTAATATTGGTGTAATACCTTTGTCTTTTCTAAATATGTCTATTTCAGACATTTTAAATGCTATTATAGCATTTTTTTGTTCACCTTCTGAACCATAATCTCTTAAATTCTTATTATTTATATAAAAATTATAGTCATCATGATGAATACCAATATTAGTTTTACCCAAAGTAATATCTCTATCTAAATTTTTTTTATATATTAATTTTAATTCATCTTTATTTTTGTTAATAAAATCAGATTTATAAACAATATTTAAACCAGATTTACCTGTTATTTTTAAATAATCTTCTTTTATATAATTATTTAAATTATTAATAAAATTAAATCTATATTCATATATTTTTAGACCTAATTCTATTAACTTATCATCTAAGATATCTAAATAACTTTTTGATGCATTAGCATTAAAATATAACATTTTTAAATAGGAATTACGTTGTTTCAAAACATGATTATAGTTAGATAATATTTTCAAATATTCATTACTATACTGTGATAATTCAATATTTATTAGCCTTCTTCTTGTATTAGGTGTATCTTTTATTAATTTTAAATCTTCTGATGTAAATAATATAATATTAATATTAGATAAATAATTACTTAATCTATCTATTTTATTATTATTAATAAAAACTGTCTTAGAATCTTTAGATAATACTACTTTATATTTATTCTTAATATTATCTTTAATAGTACCTTCTACCATACAATAATCATTATTATCTTTAATAACTATTGCATCTTTAGAACCCCTAAAAGATTTAGTAAAAGCAAGTACATATAATGCTTCAACTATATTAGTCTTACCTACTCCATTCTCACCTATAATAATATTTTTAGAGGAATCAAATGATAAATTCAATTTAGAATAATTACGAAAATTAGTAAGTTTTAAATTAAGAATTTTCATATAAACCCCCATATGAATTGTTTTTAGGTGCTTTTTAGACTTTTTTAATACATCTATACATAGATGTATTATAACACAATTAATTAAGTTATTTTAATAATTTAAACGATTTTTGTCATTTTTATTAATTTTAAAAGCAAGTTTATATGCTCTAAGTATTTGGTTATCTAAAATATTTTTAGATACAGATAAACAAATAACTCTATTATTAGTAAATCTAATATAAGATTTATCTAATATTTCATCATAATAATTAGTACTTATATTAAATAAATTTAACCAGCAGCAACTTGATAATCTAGGACTTGATGTTGGAAAAAAAATAATAGGATTAATTTCATCAACGATAATTGGTGCTTTATAAGAATATCCAGTTAATTTCTTAGTTCCAAGTAATCTTCCACCATAAGTAGAACCATGATATATGCAATTAGAATTAATAATAGCATTAGGTTTTCTTGCAATAATATAACTATTATCGGCATCATATACAAGTGAGCTTTTCTTTCCATATGGCAATATAGCAAGTGTCTTAGATGTTATAACATAATCTTTCATAATTTTCCTCCTTTCATGTCTAGTATGCTAGCAATTATTTTTCTCCTTTTTTCTCCTTTTTTTCAAAAAATTAAATTTTTACATAAAAAAAAAGCAAAATTGCTTTTTTAATATGTCTTAATTGGTAAAATTAGTTGAATTAAAGATTCATCACTTGCACTCTTAATAATAATTGGTTTAGAATCACTGTTCATAAGTATAAGTATATCTTCATCTTCAAATGTTCTTAAAGCTTCCATCATATATCTTGCAGAAAAACTAATAGATATTGGATCAGTTACATTTCTTTCAACTTTAATTTTATCTTCTACTTTTCCTATTTCACTTGCATAAGATGAAATTGTTAATTCATCACCTTCAGCTTCCATTTTAACAATATTACGATCCTTATTTTGTGTTAATAAAGCTGCACGATCAATAGATGCATAATAATCATTTAACTTAGTTGTAATAATATAAGCAAAATCTGTAGGTATAAAATTAGATGTATTTGGAAATTCTCCAGCAAGTAAATTAGATTGGAATACTATATTTTGATATTTAAACATAATCTTTTTACTAAAGATATGTATTTCAACAATGGAATCATTATCTTCAAGTATATGATCAAGTTCACTAATATTTTTACCAGGAATAACAATATTTACTGATTCATTATATGGTTCACCTAAAGTTATAGTCTTTTTAGCAAGTCTATAAGAGTCTGTTGCAATACATTCAAGTGTATCACCATTTATTTTTATGTTTAACCCAGTTAATATAGGTCTTGATTCTTGTGTTGATATAGCGAATATTGTTTGATTAATCAATCTCTTTAAATCTGATGATTTAAGTTCGATATGATTAGCATTTTCTTCAAGTGATATTTCTGGATAATCTAAACTATTTAAACAATTTAAGTTATATTTAGAATTTTCAGTATAAATAACTATCTTTAAATCATCTACTACTTCAAAATTAATAATATCGCTAGGCATTTTCTTAATAATATCTAGTATATATTTAGATTGAATAATAATAGTACCTTCTGAATCTATAGATTCAATATCTTTTGCTGGTATAAATGATTTAATAGTTAAATCAGTATCACTAGCTGTTAAAGATAATCCTTCTTTTGTTAATTCAAATTTAATACCATTTAATATTGGAATAATATTTTTAGATGATATTGCTCTACTTACATTTGTAAGACTACTTAATATAATATTTTTTTTAATAGAAAATTTCATTTTTCTTCCCTCTTTCTTAATTATTTATATTTTATATATTATTATTATAGATGTTGAAACTGTTGAAAACTCATGATTTATACACAATATCGTAATTTGTTATTGTTGAAAACTTTTGAGTTGTTAACATTAACTTATTATTTTATCTTTAATTTCTTTAATTTCGTTCCTTAATTTTTCATCAGTTTTTAACTGTTCTTCTACTTTATCACAGGCATGTATTACTGTAGCATGATCTCTATTGAATTCAAGTCCTATTTTTTCGATAGTTTCATCTGTATTCATTTTACATAAATACATAGCAACTTGTCTTGCATTGTTGATAACTGCATTTCTTTTCTTACTCTTAAGCGATTCTTCGGTTAAGTCGTAGTATTCTGCGACCGCTTTTCTTATTTTTGCTATATCATTTGATAAGTAAATTGAACTATTTAAATAATCTTTTAGGGCTTCTTTTGCAAAGTCTAAATCTATTTTATCATTATTATACATAGCTGTGTATGCATATAACCTATTTATTGCACCTTCTAGGTGTCTAACATCTGATTCTGAGTTATTGGCGATATACTCAAGTACTTCAGGTTCAATTAGCTTACTAGTTTCATGACCGGCAATTTTATTTTTTAATATTTTCAGTTTTAAATCGTAATCCGGAGGCATAATATTTACTGGAAGTCCCCAAGTAAAACGAGTTCTTAAACGTTCCTCTAATAATTTTAAATCATCAGGAGATCTATCAGATGATATTATTATTTGTTTATTTAAACCGTGCAAAGTGTTGAAAGTGTTGAAAAACTCATCTTGACTCTTATTTGCATTACCAAGCATTTGAATATCATCAATTAATAAGACATCGATATTACGATATTTATCTTTAAAGTTTTTAACTAAATTGAAGTTATCTTCTCCAGGCTTTTTACGATTTATCTCGGTAAAATCGTTAATAAATTGTTCAGATGTTATATATAATACTGATAAATTAGTGTTTTGAACAATATAATTACCAATCGCATTCATTAAGTGAGTTTTTCCTAACCCACTCCTACCCCATAAAAATAAGGGATTATACAATTTTCCTGGTGATTCTGCAACTGCTAATGAAACTGTTTGTGCAAGTCTATTTGAATCCCCTACTACAAAATTATCAAATGTATAATTTTGATTTAAATTGTTATTAATATTTTTGTTTTCAACAATAATATCTTGATTACTATCTTCTTCTTTAATTACTTCGATTTTTTTATCATCATTGCTTTCAGTAACTAATACAAAAGTGTAATCTTTTCCCGTAACTTCCTTGATTCCTTCGTCAATTAAATCACTATATTTAGTTTCAATAAAGTTCTTTTTAAACTCACTAGTTATATAAATTTTAAATTCATTATTATCAATACTTAATAATTTAGTGTCCTTAAACCAAGTATTAAATGAAATATTGGTAAGTTTTGAACTAAAATAATTAAGAATTTTTTGCCAAATTTCCTCCGTTTTCATTTAACCACCCTGTCTAAGCTCATTTCAATTTAAATTTTAAATTTTTTTGTTGATAAAGTAAATAGATAATAATTGTTAACAAAGTTTTCAACGAGTTATTAATAAAGTTATTAACAATTACTTGCCTATAATATCGCATATTAAATAGGTTTTCAACGCTTTCAACAAATTTTTAAAAATAGTTTTTGTTGAAAGTTGAAAAGTTATTAACAATGAACGTTGAAAATGTTGAAAACTTTGTTAATTATTAACAATTACGAACAATGAACTAATTTTGGTTGACTTAAAAAAATTATTATAATATAATAACTTTGCTTTGAGATGTGGAGGTGTTGCTCATGAAAAGAACTTATCAACCAAATAAAAGAAAAGCAGCAAAGAAACATGGTTTCTTTGCTCGTAAGAATTCAAAAGTTTTAAATACACGTAGAGCAAAAGGCCGTAAAGTACTTTGCAAATAAGATAACCACCACATGTGGTTTTTTTATTTTGAGTAGGTGACATTTATGAGAAAATATGAAATAGTTAGAAGCCATGATGATTTTGATAATATAATTAAGAATGGTAAATGTGTAAAAAATAAATATTATATTATATATAATAAGGATAATAGTCTTAATTATGCAAGATTTGGTATAGCAGTAGGAAAGAAAATAGGTAATGCTGTTACTAGAAATAAAATTAAAAGACAAATTCGCTCAATAGTTTCTAATAATAAAAAATTATTTCCAATTAGTAAGGATTATATTATAATAATTAAGAAATCAATTTTGGAAGTCGATTACAAGACTATGGAAAATGAGATTAAAAATTTATTATAAGGAATATTATTATGAAAGAAAAAAAGAATAGATTTAAAAAAGTAATACTTGTATTACTAGTTATGTTTTTATTAACTGGTTGTACTAAGAATTTAAAAAATGAAAATAATCAGGCTGTTACCAATCCTGAAACAGGGCAGTCTTTAACTGCTAATATATTATGTCTTCCTGAAGATGAGACATTGCTTAATATATATAAGGAAAATAAAGATAGGCTAGGGGTTAACTTAGACTCACTTGATATATGTTCTAATATGCACGTTGGAGCAGGTGATAATTATGATGGCTTATGGTCACAAATATTTGTAAGACCACTTGCTTGGTTAATTATTAAATTAGGCTTATTAGTTAATAACTATGGTATTTCAGTTATGTTAATTGGTTTAATTATTAGGTTAATATTACTTCCATTTACTATAACAAGTACAAAACAAAATGAAAAAATGAAAGAAATGCAACCTGCACTTGCTAAATTAGAGAAGAAATATGAAAACAAAACAGATGCTGAATCACAAAGTAGAAAAGCACAAGAAACATTAGTACTTTATCAAAAATATAAAATTAATCCAATGACTTCTTGTTTAGTATCATTTATTCAACTTCCTTTATTCTTTGCCTTTCTAGAAGCAATTAATAGAACACCAGCAATATTTGAAAATTATTTAGGACCTTTCCAATTAGGAACTACACCAATATTTGGTTTAACACATGGTAACTATTGGTATATATTATTAGTTGTACTTATTATGGTATTTACAATACTTTCGTTTATTACAAGTATGTCATCAATGAGTGGTAATAGCGATCAACAAAAACAAACCCAAATGATGATGATAATGATGATAGTATTTATTGGTATTGCATCACTTCAATTACCAAGTGCAATTGCTTTATACTGGGTAGTTACAAATGCATTTAGTGTAGTACAAACTTATATAGTAAGAAAGGTTGGTAGTAAATAATGAAAGAACATACTTATGAAGGAAAAAACGAGGAAGAATTAGTTAAAGAAGCTTACAAAGATTTATCTGTAGATCAAAGTAATTCTTATTATTATGTTACTAAAGAAAAAGTTGGATTATTAAAAAAAGAAGTAGTAACTATTCATATGGTTACTCAAGAAGAAGTAATTGAATTTATTAAAGATTATCTTACTAAATTAACTAATGATATGGGCATTAAAACAACTATGGAAACTGCTGTTAGAGATGATCATATAATTATTAGAATGTTTTCTGATAATGATTCTTTACTAATAGGTTATGAAGGAAGAACATTAAAAGCATTAACATTAGTACTTAAACAAGTAATAAATAATCAAATACATCAAAATTTAAATATCAATTTAGATGTATCTAATTATCAAGAAAAAAGAGATAAAAGAATTGAAAGACTTGCTAAAAATATCGCAAGAGAAGTTGAACAAACAAAAAATCCTGTCACTATGGAAAATATGAATAGTTATGAAAGAAGAATTGTTCATAATATACTTGCTGATTCAGATAAAGTTTATACTAAATCTGAAGGTGAAGAACCAAATAGACATGTAATCGTATATCCAAAAGAGAGTTAAATCTCTTTTTTTATATCTTTATTATTAAAATTATTTCTAGAAAATAATTTTAATAAATATACTAATATTTTTATATAGGTAGTAAATTATTTCCCGGGAAATAATTTAGTGTTATAATAACGCCTGTAAAGGGGATGACTCTAGTGAATGAAAATATATGTGCTATATCTACTGCACTTGGTGTTGGGGCTATATCAATTGTAAGATGTTCTGGGACTGATGTTATAGATATTGTTAGTAAAATATATAAAGGAAAAGACTTACATAAAGTAGATAGTCATACAATTAATTATGGACATATTGTTAGTAATGGTGAAATTATTGATGAAGTATTAGTAAGTGTTATGAGAGCACCTAAAACATTTACTAGAGAAGATATAATTGAGATAAATTCACATGGTGGTATTGCAACAACTAATAAGATTTACGAACTTTTACTTGAAAATGGATGTCGTGCAGCATTACCTGGTGAATTTACTAAAAAAGCTTTTTTAAATGGAAGAATAGATTTATTACAAGCTGAAGCTACTAACGATTTAATATTAAGTGATACTGATGAATCAAGAAAATATGCAATTAGTAGAATGGATGGTAATTTATCTAAATTAATAAAAAAAGATAGAAAAAAATTAATAAGTTTACAATCAGAATTAGAAGTTGAATTTGATTATCCAGATGAATTTGATGGACCGGAAATGACTAATGAAAGATTATTAAAATCATTAAATATTATTAAAGAAGATTTAAATAGTCTAATTGAACATGCAAGTGACGCTAAAATCATTAAAGATGGTATTGATGTTGCTATTATTGGTAAACCTAATGTAGGTAAAAGTAGTATATTAAATAATTTGCTTGATGAAAATAAAGCGATTGTTACTAATATTGCTGGTACTACAAGAGATATTGTTGAAGGTTCTATTATGCTTTCTGGTATTAAATTAAATTTAATTGATACTGCGGGTATTAGAGAAACAGATGATATCGTAGAAAAAATAGGTGTAAATAAATCACTTGAAGTATTAAAAAATGCTAATTTAGCAATATTTGTATTAGATAATTCAGAAAAAATATCTGATGAAGAATTAAATCTAATTAATAATACAAACATTAATAAAATAATATTTATTAATAAAAATGATTTAAATAGTAATATAGATATATCTAAAATTAAATCTAGTAATATTATTTATGGTAATACAATTAATGCTAATGGACTTGATGATTTGAAAAAGAAAATTATAGATTTGTTTAATTTAGACGAAATAAAAAATAATAATTATAATTATTTATCTAATGCAAGAGATATTGCTTTATGTATGAATGCATATAATTCAATTATGAATGCTATTACTTCGGTTAATAATAATATTCCATATGAAATGATTGCGGTTGATTTAAAAGATGCATATGATTATTTGGGTGAAATTATCGGAGAAAAGTATGATGAAGATGTAATTGATGAAATGTTTTCTAAATTTTGTGTAGGAAAGTAAGGGATACTTATGAAATATGATGTTATTGTTGTAGGTGGTGGACATGCTGGTTGTGAAGCAGCTAATGCATCTGCTAAACAGGGACTTAAAGTTTTACTTATAACTTCTGATTTAAAAAATATCGCGGATATGCCTTGTAATCCGGCAATTGGAGGAACTGCTAAAGGTATTGTTGTTCGTGAAATAGATGCTTTAGGTGGTTTAATGGGTAGGGTAGCTGATGTTTATCACTTACAAATTAAAATGCTTAATTCAGGTAAAGGACCAGCTGTTATGTCACTAAGAGCACAGGGTGATAAAGTAGCATATCCTAAAAATATGTTAAAAGAATTAAGAAGTATTAAAACACTTGATATAGTTGAAGGTATGGTTGAAGATTTAATTGTTGAAGATAAAACTATTAAAGGTATTAAAACTGATGATGGAAGAACATATTATTGTACTTGTTTAGTATTAACTACTGGTACATATTTAAAATCTAAAATACTTGTAGGTGATACACATAAATTTGAAGGTCCACATGGAGAAACTTCATCTAAACATTTATCAGATAAATTAAGAGATTTAGGTTTTGAAATTCAAAGACTAAAAACAGGCACACCACAAAGAATAGACCCTGATACTGTAGATTATTCTAAATTACAAGTTGAAGAAGGAGATAAAACTCCATGGACTTTCTCATTTGATTTAGACCCTCAGTATGATGTAAATAAACAAAGAGTCTGTTATTTAGTTTATACTAATGAACATACTCATGATATTATTCGTAAGAATTTAAAAAGATCTGCAATGTATGGTGGATATGCTGAAGGTATTGGTCCAAGATATTGTCCATCAATCGAAGACAAAGTCGTAAGATTTGCTGATAAAAAAAGACATCAATTATTCCTAGAGCCTGAAAGTGATTATTATCCTGATTTATATTTACAAGGTTTTAGTACATCAATGCCTATCGATGTTCAAGAAGAAATGGTTCATTCATTGGTTGGTTTAGAACATGCTAAAATACTTAAATATGCTTATGCTATTGAGTATGATGCTATTAATCCATTACAAATGCTTCCATCAGAAGAATCAAAAGTAATTCATAATTTATATACTGCTGGACAAATAAATGGTACAAGTGGATATGAAGAAGCAGCTGGACAAGGTATAATTGCAGGCATTAATGCTGGTTTAAGATGCAAAAATAAAGAACCATTAATATTAAAAAGAAATGAATCTTATATTGGTGTATTAATAGACGATTTAGTAACTAAAGGTACTAAAGAACCTTATAGACTACTTACTAGTCGTGCAGAATATAGATTAGTATTAAGACATGATAATGCTGATTTAAGATTAAGAGAATATGGATATCAAGTGGGTTTAATTAATGAAGAGCAACATAATAGATTACTAAAGAAAAAAGAAGATATAAATAATCTAATAAATGAACTTAAAACTATTCATATTAAGCCAAAAGAATTAACAAAAGAAGTACAAGATAAAATAGGTAATATTAATAAAGGTGAATCTTTATATGATTTATTAAAGAGACCTGAAATTAGAATTAATGATTTAATATCTTATTTAAATAATAATTATAATAAAGATGTCTTAAATACTGTAGAAATATCTATTAAATATGAAGGTTATATTGCAAAGACTAATAGAGAAATAGAAAGAATGCTTAAACTTGAAGAAAAGAAAATACCTAATGATATAGATTATTCTAAAGTTATTAATCTTGCATCAGAAGCTAGACAAAAACTTGAAAAAGTAAGACCATTAACTATTGCTCAGGCATCAAGAATATCTGGTGTTAATCCAGCAGATATCGCTGTATTATCAGTATATTTAAAGAAAGAATATGGAAAATAATATATGGATATAGATAAATTTATTGAAGAAGTAGATAAATTAGGATTAAAATTAACAGATAATATGTTAAATAAATTAAATATTTATAAAGAATATTTAGTTGAATATAATAAACATACTAATTTAACTAGAATAACTGATGATGAAGATATCTATTTAAAACATTTTTATGATAGCTTAACTGTATTAAAAACTATAGATTTAAATAAATATGATAATTTAATTGATATAGGTAGTGGTGCTGGTTTTCCAGGAATGGTTATTGCCATTTGTTTTCCTAATTTACAAGTAACACTACTTGATTCATCTAATAAAAGAATAGATTTTTTAAATAATTTAATTAATAAGTTGGATATTAATAATGTTAAAACAGTATGTGAAAGAGCGGAAGAATATGCTAGAAACAATTTAGATTCATATGATATTGTTACTTCACGTGCTGTTGCTAATTTAGAAATACTTTCTGAATTATGTATACCATTAGTTAAAGTAGCTGGATATTTTATCGCATTAAAAAGTAATATTGATAATGAACTTAATAATTCTAAAAATATTATTAAAATATTAAATGGTAATATTGAAAATATATATAAATTTACATTACCAGATAATAAATCTATTAGAACTATTATTAAAATAAAAAAGGTAAATAAAACGCCAAATGGATATCCAAGAGAGTATGCAAAAATTAAAAGATGTGTTGAAAAACATAGCTAAATAAATTATATTTATTATAGAGAATAGGAAGAGGGAATTCCCATGAAGATGGAATCACAAATTAGACTTGTAAATATGGATGATATAATTCCTAATAGATTTCAACCTCGTTTACAATTTGATACTGAAGCTTTAAATGAACTTGCAGCATCAATTAGAGTTCATGGAATTATTCAACCTTTAGTTTTACGTAGAGTAGGAAATAAATATGAAATAATAGCTGGTGAACGTAGATATAAAGCATCGCAGCTTGTTGGTTTAACGCAAGTTCCTGCAATTATTTGTGCACTTGATGATAATGAATCGGCTGAAGTTGCTATTATTGAAAATACTCATCGTAAAGATTTAAATCCTATCGAAGAAGCAAGATCATATAAAAAATTACTTGATAGAAAATATATTACTCAAGATCAACTTGCTCAAAGACTTGGAACATCACAATCTAATATTGCTAATAAAATAAGATTACTTTCACTTGATGAAAATGTACAACAAGCTTTACTTAAAAATCAAATAAGTGAAAGACATGCAAGATCTTTACTTAAATTAACAGATAAGATGGCACAAGTTAATTTTTTAAATAAAACAATTAATGAAAGACTTACTGTTAAACAACTTGATGATGAAATAGCTAAATTTTTAGGAACTTATAAAGCACCAGCTAGTACAACAGGTGCAATTAATACAAATTCAATGTATGATGTCAATGTTAATGATATTATGAATAATAGTACTAATATTGATGCAAATGGTAATATTATTAATAGACCACAATATCAGTATCATTCTAAGATTAAAGAAGATCCAAATAAAAAAGATTCACTATTCTTTAATAATCTTGAAAATGCACCTGCAACACTTGATGATCCTACATTAAATTTTGGTTTTAATCCGTTTGAAACAAAAGATTTAACTGACTCTAATGGAATGCTTGATCTTGAAAATGCTCAAGGAATTGACGATGAACTTGAAGATGATGATTCTGCAAAAGATTCAAGCAGTGAAAATACTAAAACAGTATATAAAGATAGAGAATATAAGTCACTTGCTGATGTTAAACAAGGTATAAAAGATATTATAAACAATGCTATAAAAAATGATGTTGATATTAAATTAGAAGAATTTGATTTTGATAATATTTACCAATATGTAATAAGAATATCAAAGGATAATGATAAATAATGGAAAAGATTTCTTTTAAATTAATTACTAATGGTGAAACTATTATTGATAAAAAAGTAAATTATTATATTAATAATAATAAAATGTATTTTATTATAGATAAAGATAAATATTCATTTGATATAAATGATAATATCTTAACTAAAGAAAATAACGAATCATTAATAACAATTGATATGCAAAAAAATATAATTAATTATTATTTGAAAAGTGTTACTAGAACAGCTTATTTACCATTAGAATATAATAATTTAATAAAAGAAGAAAAAAGTATCATATTTAATTATAAAGTTCCTGAAAATGATATTGAAAATACAATAATGATAAATTATTAATATTTTAAATGATTATAGTTAATACTATAATTGTTTTTTTATGTAACGATTTTATCATTTTTTATTGACAACTATAGGGTTTATGATAAAATTATTGTGTTTTTATATATGGTTAATTTTGTTTAGGTATTACTGGGAGGTAATTATATGGTTAAGAAAACATTAAGTACTGAAGAACTTGAAAGTATGAGCTATACTGATGTTGCGAATTATGTTCTTGAGCAAAATAATAAGAAAATGAAAATCGAAGATTTATTCATGAGTGTTATAAAACTTCGTGGTGATGATCCTGATAAAATATTTGAAAGTAAAATTGGGGACTTTTTTAGCCTAATATCTACTGATAAAAGATTTGTAATGCTTGATAAAGGATATTGGGATTTAAGAGTTAATCATAAAAATAAAATAGATTTATCTAGTGATGATGAAGAAGACGATGATGAAGAAATTGTCGATGATACTATAGATGATGATTCAAATGAAGATGATAAGATTGATTATGATGAATCATATGATCCTGATGATGATCCTGACGATGATGACTTATCTGGACTAGTAGTAATTGATAATGATGAAGAAACAGAAGAGTAGATATATCTTTTTATAATTATGAAAGAGGTATATTATGATAGAAAGATTAGATGTAATTGAAAAAAAGTATAATGAATTAGAAAGTGAACTTAATAATCCTGAAGTTTTAAATGATTATAATAAATTAAGTAAAATTAATAAAGAAAAATCAGAGATTGAAGAGACTGTTACAACTTATAGAGAATACAAGAAAAATAATGAAGAAATTGAAGGATTAAAAGCAATGCTTAATGATCCAGAAATGAAAGATATAGCTTTAGAAGAATTAGAAGAAGATAATAAGAAAAAAAGTAATCTTGAAGAAAAATTAAAAATATTATTAGTTCCTAAAGATGAAAATGATGGAAAAAATATTATAGTTGAAATTCGTGGTGCAGCTGGTGGAGATGAAGCAAATATTTTTGCCGGTGACTTATTTAGAATGTATCAACATTATGCAGATAAAAATGGATGGAAAGTTGAAGTTGAAGAAGCATATGAAGGTGCAGCTGGTGGATATTCACAAATAGTTTTTTCAGTTAAAGGTAATAATGTATATTCAAAATTAAAATATGAGTCAGGTGCTCATAGAGTTCAAAGAGTTCCTGTTACTGAATCAAACGGAAGAATACAGACATCAACTGCAACTGTTTTAGTTATGCCTGAAGCTGATAAAATAGATTCTGAAATAGATATGAAAGATGTAAGAATAGATATAACTCGTGCATCAGGTAATGGTGGACAAGGTGTTAATACCACAGATTCAGCCGTTAGACTTACACACATACCAACTGGAATAGTAGTATATCAACAAACAGAACGTTCACAATTAATGAATAAAGAAAAAGCATTTAAAATACTTGCTACTCGTTTATATGATTTAAGATTAAGAGAACAAGAAGAAAAAGAAGGAAAAGAAAGACGTTCTAAGATTGGTACAGGAGATCGTTCAGAAAAAATAAGAACATATAATTATCCACAAAATAGAGTAACTGATCATCGTATTGGTTTTTCTGTAATGAACTTAGAGAAAGTTATGGACGGCGATTTAGATCCAATAATATATGCTCTAACTACTGAAGATATTAAAAGAAAACTTGAAGATGAAGAAAATAAATGATTTAGATTATAAATTATTACAAGATAAATATAAAGATAATATAGATTATGCTTTAAAAAAAATAAATGAAGATTATCCTATTCAATATCTAATAGGTTATGTAGACTTTTATGGTTATCGAATAAATGTCGATGAAAGAGTATTAATTCCTAGGTATGAAACAGAATATTTATTAGAAAAGACTATTAATTATATACATAAATATAAGTTAGAAAATAGTAATGTATTAGATATAGGTACGGGTTCTGGTTGTATAGATATTGTATTAAAAAAGAAAATAAGTAGTTTAAATATAGATACGATAGATATTTCAAGTGATGCATTAGATGTAGCAAGAGAAAATTATAAAATAAATAATGTATCTATAAATATAATAAATGAAGATATTAAAAAATATAAAACTACTAAAAAATATTCAATTATTATATCTAATCCTCCATATGTAAGTAATAATGAAGTTGTTGGACCAGAAATTAAATATGAACCTAAAAACGCTATATATGCAAGTAATAATGGACTTGAATATTATGATTATATATTAAATAATATAAGTAATAACTTAGCAAATCATTATCTTATTGCTATGGAAATAGCTTATAATCAAGGTGATTATTTATACGATTTATCTAGAAGTATATTTAAAGATGCTAATGTGGCAATAGAAAAAGATTTAAGTAATAGAGATAGGTATTTATTTATTATTAAATAAAAGGAGAATATTATGAAGAGATTAATTATAAAAGGCGGTAATCTTTTAAATGGTACTGTCAAAATTTCTGGTGCAAAAAATAGTATAGTTGCTTTACTTCCTGCATCAATGTTAACAAGAGGTAAATGTGTTATACATAATGTTCCTGATATTTCTGATGTACATATATTAATTGATACTATGAGGTTTTTAGGATCAAAAGTTGAATTTAATAATGGTACTATTACTATTGATAATAGTAATATTGTTAATAAAAAAATAGATGCTGAATATGCTACTAAATTAAGAGCTTCTTATTATTTTATGGGGTCTTTACTTGGTAAATATCATCATGCTGAAATAGCATATCCAGGTGGTTGTATAATAGGTTCAAGACCAATAGATATTCATTTAAGTTCATTTAGAAAATTAGGTGCAAATATTCAAGAAAAAGATGGACATTATATAATGGATACTGATGAAATAGTTGGCAATGAAATATTTTTTGATTTTCCATCAGTTGGTGCGACTATTAATGTTATGTTAACTGCAGTATTAGGAAAAGGAACAACCAAAATTATCAATGCTGCAAGAGAACCAGAAATAAAAAATGTTGCTGATTTCTTAATTTCAATGGGTGCTAATATAGAAGGTGCTGGTTCAGGAATAATTACTATTAATGGAGTTAGTGAACTTCATGATGGTGAGATAACTGTTATTCCAGATCGTATTGAAGCAGGTACTTATATAATTCTAGGTGCTTTATTAGGTGAAGATTTTACTGTTGAAGGCATTGTCGAAGAACATTTATATGCACTTTTATTAAAGTTAAAAGATGCTGGCGTTACATATAAAATAGATGGAAATAAAATACATATTAATAAATGCGATAATTTAAAAGGTGTTAATGTTAAGACTGGTGTATATCCTGGTTTTCCAACAGATTTAGGACAACCAATGAGTACTTTTTTAACTCAATGTTTTGGACAGTCTGTATTTGAAGAAACAATTTATGAAAACAGATTAAGACATATACCGCACTTAAATCATATGGGTGCAAATATCAATTCATTAAGTTCAAAAGCTGTAATAATTGGACCATCAGAACTTGTTGGTAAAAAAGTAAAAGCAACAGATTTAAGAGCTGGTGCTGCAATGCTTGTTGCTGGTATGATAGCTAGTGGTACTACTACTATTGAAAATATCGAACATATCTTAAGAGGATATGAAAATATCGTAGATAAATTAAATAATGTTGGTGCTGATATAACATATATTGACGATTAATATTAATATATAGTCTAGTAAAAAATATTAGACTATATTTTTTATTCAAGTATGCTATTTTTAAAATAGAGATGAGCGTATATATGAAGAAAAATATTGTTATAGTAGTACTTAGTATATTAATAGTTTGTTTAATTTGTTGGACATGTTATTTATCTTTTTTACTGAATATTTAAATAATACAAAAAAGAATAATAATGATGCTATAAGTACACCTGTTGTTACAACTACTGCTACAGAAACAAAAACTAATATTATTACTTATAGTAGTATAAAAGGTATATATGATGTATAAAAAGATACTTATAATGAAGATGATAGACAATCTGAAGCTGATGGAGTTAGTCCAGTACATAAATTAATACTTGCAGAAAATGGTGTTTATAAGATGATAGATTCTTATTTATCGTATATTGATAGTACAGGTTATTATACTATTGATTCTAATATTAAAACAAGTATTAGTGATGAATTATATTCAGTGATTGAATTAGGTAAACAAGATAACCAAAATTATTTAGAAACTACTAACTAGTTAGTTTTACTTGATTTTATCTATATTTTTGTTATATACTAATCGAGTAATAAATTTCTATGGCATGAATGTGTCATGGCGGAAGGAGAATGTTAAATGAAGAAAAATTTACATCCTGAACAAGTTCTATGTACTTTTACATGTGCATGTGGAAATACATTCCAAGCTTATAGTAATGTTAAAGAACGTCAATTAGATGTTTGTTCTGAATGTCATCCATTCTATACTGGAGCACAAGGTAAAAAGAAAAAGACTGGATCTGTAGAAAAATTCAATAAAAAATACAATCTTGATAAGTAAAAAGCGACTATTTAAGTCGTTTTTTTGTTAAATAAACAAATATTAAAAATATTTTATTTATTAATAATGATATAATTTATTAAGGTGGTTATTAATGGGTAAAATTAAATACATGTTAGAACGTATTACACATATGAATTATGGAAATATGTTTAAAACAATAGATAAAATACATAATATAACTAATAAAAATAAGTTTTCTATATTTTGTGATGTAATATATACGGGATTAAAATATGGTGCTGGTTATGTAGATTATTATCAATTTCAAATGTATAAGATGAATGATTCGGAAAAAGCAACTATTATTACTAGAGGTGTTAATAATAGTATTATGAAGAAATATAATAATCAATCAGAAATATATAAATTTGAAGATAAAGTTACATTTAATAAATTATTTAATAAATATTTAAATAGAGATTGGATATATTTAAAGGAAGCTAGTATAGATGATTTTAAAAAGTATTTAAATGGTAAAGATTATGTTATTGTTAAACCTTTAGACTTATCTTGCGGTAAAGGTGTTGATAAAATTAATGTTAAAAATGTTAATGTTAATGATTTATATAATAAATTAATAGAATCTGGACAAACTTTAGTTGAAGATGTAGCTAAACAAAATAAAATACTTGATGATATATATCCTTATTCAGTTAATACTTTAAGAGTTGTTACTTTAAATTATAAAGTGGTTACGGCTTATTTAAGAATAGGTAATAATAAGAATGTCGTAGATAATTTTAATCATGGTGGTATGGTAACAGTTATTGATGTTGATACAGGTATGATTAATTATCCAGCAATTGATAAAGATACAAATGTTTATCAAGAACATCCAATGACGCATAAGAAAATAGTAGGTGTAAAAATACCTATGTGGGATGATGTTAAGAAGATGTGTGAAGAGGCAGCTCATGTCGTTCCAAGTGTTAAATATGTTGCTTGGGATGTTTGTCTTGGACCTGATAAACCATGTTTAATCGAAGGAAATGATTTTCCAGGTCATGATTTATATCAATTACCTGTACATAGAAAAGGAAATACTGGATTGCTTCCAAGATTTAAAAAAGCAATGGAGGAGAATGAAAAATGAAATTAGCAATAGCAACTGATCATAATGGTGTTGAACAAAAGAAAGAATTAATTAAATATTTAATAGATGAACTTGGATATAAAGTTGAAGATTTAAGTCCTAATAATACTCCAACTGATGATTATCCAGATTATGCCCTAAAAGTATCTAATTATGTTATTAATCATGAAGTTGATTATGGTATTTTAATGTGTGGTACTGGTATTGGCATGAGTATTGCTGCAAATAAAGTACCAGGTATTAGAGCAGCTAAAGTAAGTAATGAACGTGAAGCATTTTTAACTAGAAATGATAATAATAGTAATGTAATATGTCTATCATATGCTGAAGATATGAATCTTCTTAAAAAGATGCTTAAAACGTTTTTAGAGACACCTTTTAGTAATGAAGAAAGACATATAAGAAGAATTAATAAAATAAAAGAAATAGAGGAAACTAATGAATATTAATTTATTAATATATGCCGTATGCTTATTTGCTTCAGTATTTGCTGTATCAGGTATTAATATTGAGAAATTTGTAAGAACTAAAGCAGTATGGGAAGCAAGAATACTTGCATATTTACTTATCATGTCTTTAACATATTTATCTGGTTCACTTATTATTAGTGTATATGAAAACATATTGAGTATTTAGTATTCAATATATTTTTGAAATAAAAATAGAGACTATCTTGCGATAGTCTCAAAGAATAAAAAGGGGTTGGCTAGTGTGATACTAGCACCAATTCGCCTATAAGTGAATTGGTACTTAATATACTACTCATGAAACGATATTTTGTCAACACTTTTTGAATAAAATAAAAATATAATGGAGGGTCTATGGAATTAATTAATATAAAAGGTATTGGTAGTAAAACAATAGATAATTTACATAAATTAAATATCTATACTGTAGATGATTTAATAAGATATTATCCATATAGATATAATGTCTATAGACCTATGGATTTAAATAATGTATCTTATGATGATACTTTAGTATTAGTAGGTAAAGTTGCATCTAAGATAACTAGTTTTAAATCTAGTAAAATAGAAGTAATACATTTTAATTTTGAAACTTGTAATAAATTAATAAAAGTAAGTTTATATGGAAGAAGTTATATAGCTAAAAGTTTATATATAGGTAAATATATTACTTTAATAGGTAAATATGAATATATAAAAAATAATTTTAATGTATCAGATATTAAATTATATCCAATTAATTCTACAGAAATAGAACCTGTATATCATTTAGTTAATGGTATTAAGAAATCATTTTTAACTAGAGTTATTAATAATACTTTGGCTAGTATAGATAATATAAATGATTTAATACCTAGTTATATAAATGAAAGATATAATCTATTAGATGAATTAAAAAGTGTAAGAGAAATACATAAACCTAGTAATATAGATATGCTTAAAAAAGCTGAAATTAAACTTAAATATGAAGAATTATTTGTATTTATGTTTAAAATTAATTTACTTAAGATAAAAAATAAATTAAATAGTGATTTTATTATTAAAAATGTTACTAATGATATGAAAGATAAATTACTTAGTTATATACCATTTGAATTAACAAGTGATCAAAATAAAGCATTAGATGATATTATTAATGATTTTAATGATGTTAAAAGAATGAACAGGTTAATACTTGGCGATGTTGGTTCGGGTAAGACAATCGTAGCTTTTCTTGCATGTATATTAAACTCAATGGTTGGTTATCAAAGTGCTATTTTAGTACCTACTGAAGTACTTGCTAAACAGCATTATGATAATTTTATAAGTTTATTTTCTAAATTAAATTTAAATGTTTGTTTATTAACTGGTTCTTCTAAAGAAAAAGATATTGTTAAAACTAATTTAAAGAATGGTAATATTGATATATTAATAGGTACACATGCACTACTTGAAGATAGTGTATCATTTAAAAATTTAGGTTTAGTAGTAACTGATGAACAGCATCGTTTTGGGGTTAATCAAAGAAAATCTTTACAAAATAAAGGTAAATTTGTTGATGTTTTATACATGAGTGCAACACCAATACCAAGAACATATGCCTTAACTATTTATGGTGATATGGATATATCGATGATAAAAACTAGACCTAAAGGAAGAAAAGATATAATAACTACTGTTCATAAATTTAAAGATATTAATATTGTATGTAATGAATTAAAGATTGAACTAAATAATAATCATCAAGCATATGTAGTATCTCCATTAATTGAAAATGATGATGAAGCAACAAATGAACTATCTGATTTAAAAAAGATAAAGAAATTACTCGAAGATAATTTAACTAATAAATATAATATAGGTATCTTACATGGTAAGATGAAAGATATTGATAAAGAAAATATTATGAATGATTTTAAAAATCATAAGATAGATATATTAATATCTACTACTGTTATTGAAGTAGGTATCGATGTTAGTAATGCTACTATGATGATTATATTTAATGCCGAAAGATTTGGTTTATCTACATTACACCAATTAAGAGGAAGAGTAGGTAGAAATTCACTTCAATCAAAATGTATATTAATAAGTGATTCTGATAGTGAAAGACTAAACGTAATGGAAGAATCTAATGATGGTTTTTATATATCTGAACAAGATTTTAAACTTAGAGGTTCAGGTGACTTATTTGGTATAAAACAGCATGGAGATATGTCATTTAAAATAGCAGATTTAACAAAAGATTATAAAATATTACTTCAATGTCAAAAAGATTCTGAAGAATTCATAAATAATAATATTGAAAATAATTTTAGAGATTATAAATATTATCAAGAATTAGTTAATAATATTATAGATAATGACTAGAATTTACATGTTTTTATAAATTTAAGTCTTAATAAATAAATATCAATTATCTTTTTATTATAATATTATTATAATATATAATAAAGAGGTGTAATAACTATGAATATCGAACGACAAATATTAGAAACTCAAAATCAAGTATCTCAATATTATACAATGCTTAGAATATGTTCAAAATTTCTTAATTATAAAAATGAAAGACAAAAAAATGTTATATCTTCATATTTACTAGCATTAGATAGTAATGATAATAAACATATTGATAGAACATACAAAAAATTAATTAATGAATTATCAAGTATTAAAGATGCAAAAGTGTCATATTCATCTATTTCTAATGCTTTTGAAAATAATAATATTCATTTAAGTGATAATAAAATTAGTTCAATTGCTAGTAGTCCTTTAAATTATGTAAAAGAATATGCAAATTTATTATATAATACTAGAATTAAATTAGAAAATCTAAAAAGAAATATTGGCAAATCTAATACTCAAGAAAAAAGCATATCTAATAAGACTTCTAGTTTTGAAGAAAGTAAAAAAGATAGTGATTATAGTAGTATAGATACTTATTCAGAATCTGTTTTATCATCAAGTAACGAAAGAAAAGTTGAAGAAGCTAAAATAATTATGGATAAATATATGAATTCTAAGAATAATTCAAGTATATCTTATGACGAATTAGAAACATTAAAAAAGGTTTATCCAGAAATAGCGGATTATGGTGGACTAAGTACTTCAAGTGTTGAAAATTTAATAAAGATTAAACAAATAATGAACAGATTGACTGATTATGATGCAAAGTCAAATATAAATGTCATGGTTAATGATATGATGAAACTTGGAATTTACACAGTTGATGTAATGCAAGATTATTTATATAATGATAGAAAAATAAATAAGAAGTTTTCATCAGAATATTCTGTAAATGCATTATTATCTAATTACGAAAATTCCTATAATAAATTTATGAAAATATATAATAAACTTGATGATTCTTCTAAAACTAAAGTAACAAATATAATAGAAAATAATCAATACTATAATAATTTGTTTAATAGAAATATGATTGTATCAAGAGAAGATATAAAAAATAAAATAAATTCTATTGTTTCTAAAAAGATTGTTGAAAATTATTATTCTGATTGTAATTTAGATAATATTGTGGAATATCAAATCTTTTTAAGCAGGGCTACAAGTTTAATGACTATTGATGAAATAGTATCTATTTATGAACAAATTATTGCAAAAAGAGAAATAAGTAATGATACCTATACTCCAAAAGATGAAGAAGATGCTAAAAATATGGCATTGTTTAATAATAAAGAAAATATAGCATTAGAAAATGCTTTTGCTAGCATTATTATGTCTAGATTAGGTATTTCAAAAAATATTAATACAAATGATGAAACATATGATTATGATTTAGTAAAAACAGCAGTTATTATAAAATATCTTAATAGAGATCCATCAGAAAAAAGAAATAAAGAATATTTGGATAAAGCTAAGGCATTAGACCTAGATAATTTAAGATTACAAAATGTTCGTCATATAGGAAGAGTAGGAAAAACACTTCAAAAATTAGGATTATTTAAGTTACATAGAAATACTAAACAAGAAGAACAAGAAAATGTGGCTAGTAGGAGATAAAAATATGAACGAAATTAGCTTAGATGAATATATGAATAATTTCAAGACACTAACACTACCTGAAAAGAAAAATTTAGTAATTGAACAACTAAAAGTATTAGCTAGTCTTACTAATGGTATGTGTCAAAGTTTAGATATTGATAATGAAATACAATTAAATAAAGATGTAACTGAAGTAAAAGATGGTATATCATCCGAAGACGATTTTGTTGAAGCAGTAATGGTATATTTAATATCTATACAAGATTCATTATGTGATTTTGATGACAAATTAACTGAAGATTATATGAACATTAATAATTAGATTTTTGACGATTAATATAGGTAATGATATAATACTTCTTAATTAAAAAGGGGTTTATATTATGAAAATTAATACTATGGATGATTTATATGAATTATTAGAATATTTAAGTAAAAATAATTATATATTACGTGAAGAAGATTTAAAAAATATATTAGAATTTTTTGTGCATCAATTAGGTTTAGAAGATTATGTATCTAATATAGATATATCTTATGACAAAAAGAATAGTAATAAACTTGGTTATTACTCTTTTTATAATAAAAAGATAACTATCAATTATAATAACATTTATAATAATATAATGAGAGATTATAAATATTATGATAATTTAACTTTAAATGAAAGATTTATTGAAACAATATTACATGAATTAACTCATGCATACCAGTATTATATACATGATTTACATGATAAAAGTTATATAGACCTAGTTGAATTAAGTAAATATAGATTAGCTGATTCATATATTGAAAGTGGTTTACAAAATCATCAATATAAAGTATTTAAGAAAAATAATAGATTATATAGTTATACTTTTTCTCCATTAGAAGTGTCTGCAAGAAGAAATGCGAGAAAAACTCTACTAGAAGAGATAAATAAAAAATTAAATATAAATGTAAATTATGCTAATTGGTATTTGTTATGTGAATTAGATGATGATTTAGAAAGATGTTATACATTACATAATGGTAAGCTTGAATCACCTTATACAAAGTATTTAAGAGAAATGGAAAAATATTCTAGATTAGAACCAATAAAAGTAATTAAGTGTTCTAAGTTGCCTGCAGATTTGAGAGCTGATTGTGGCTTAGATTTAAGTTTAAAAGAATATGCAGATTTAAGAACAAAATATTTAGATGATATAAATAATTATAGTATACATAGATAGTAAATATTTTAATATTACTAATTGACATAAAATTATTATTTTTGTAATATTATTATAGCAAGATAATAAAATATCTTGCTGATAATCTCTAACACGATTTTTACTTTTGTTAGAGGATATCAACCAAAACCCCCTGAAGACGGAACGAATCAATGTTCCGTCATTTTTTTGCCTTTATTTTCAAGGCTTTTTATAATTTATAATATTTAAAAAATGCTTTTACATTTACTTTTACATTTCCCACTAGGAAATGTAAGAGTTTTTTAGTCTAATTTATTCATCGTTTGAACTATCTCATCCATCTTATTTTTAAACAGGTGAGAGTAGGTATTTAATGTTTCATCAATTTTCGCATGACCTAGATATTTGGCAACAATCATAATACTTGCACCATTATTAATTAAAACTGAAGCACAAGAGTGTCTAAAGTCGTGAATTCTAATTCTTTTAACACCAGCTTTTTGCATATATCTTTTTTTATGTTTTAGTAATACATCTGGATGGATTG
>OMVK01000046.1 GCA_900314465.1 uncultured bacterium
TCTATCTTTAACATATATTTATTCTTTTTATAATATATATATAAACTTATTAAATAAAATGTTATAAGTAATATTATAAAAAGATATTTATATTTATTATTAGTATATATAAATAAATATGAATAAGCTATGATAAAACCTAATAATAAATTTAATATATATAATAAAATATTAGTCTTTTTCATTTAAAGCCTCATTAGTTAATAAAGATAATACTTCTAGTTCATTTACTTTATTAGTATAACTACCTATTTCATCATAATTTTTTAAATTACGTCTAGTATTATAATCTTTTAAATTTATTTCATGTATTAAATTATATTTATTATCTATATATGTAGGAAATACAAGTGAATCTAATACTTTTACATATATACTATCTTTATTATCTATATTACATGAATTTAATACTTCATTATAATAATCTAAGAATGTTAAGTTATCTTTATGATATTTATTATAATATTCATTTAATGTAGTATTACTTGTAAAATGTGTATCATCTATACGCATTCTTAAGCTATTTAAAGAAGATGCACAATTATTATCTTTTATCTTATCTATATTAGTTTTTATTTTATTAATAGTTTCATCATATGCATCATAATCTTTAATATATATAACTTCATATTTATTAAAATAAGTCATTATTATACTTATTATTGTAATAATTATTAAAGTAAGTAATATACCATAAAATATATATTTTACTTTATTAACTTTTACTTTCTTCATAAATCACCATTACATTGGCATTTTAAAGTTACCATTACTTACTTGTTTAATCATTTTTTTCATTTGTTCAAATTGGTTTAATAATTTATTTACTTCTTCAACTGATCTACCTGATCCTTTAGCTATTCTTTGTTTTCTTGAGGCTTTTAGTACTTCAGGATTATGTCTTTCATATGGTGTCATAGAAAGAACAATAGCTTCGATATGAGCCATATCTTTTGGGTCTACTTTAATATTATTAAGACCTGCTGATCTTGCACCAGGCATCATTTTAATAATATTTTCAAGTGGTCCTAATTTTTTAATTTGTTTTATATTTGTTAAGAAATCTTCTAAATCATATTTACCAGTACGCATTTTCTTTTCTAAATCTTTAGCATCTTCTTCAGAGATAGTATCTTCTACTTTCTCTGCAATTGATAAAATATCTCCCATATCTAAGATACGTTCAGCCATTCTTTCAGGATAAAATTCTGATAGCCCATCAAGTTTTTCTGAATTACCTACAAATTTAATTGGTACATTAGTTAAGTGTCTTATAGATAAGGCAACACCGCCTTTAGTATCTCCATCTAGCTTAGTTAATACGGCTCCAGTTAAATGAAGTGATTCATTAAATCCATTGATAACATTAATGGCATCTTGACCCATCATGGCATCAATTACAAGTAAAACTTCATTTGGTTTATAAGTACTCTCTAAATCTTTTAATTCGTCCATTAATTTATCATCTATATGAAGACGTCCTGCAGTATCAATAATTATATAATTATTTTTATGTTCTTTCGCATAAGCAAGAGCATCACTTACTATTTTCTTTGGTTCAATCTTACCTTCATCAAAAACATCTATATTAAGTTCCTTACCTATTGTCTTTAATTGATCTATCGCAGCTGGTCTATAAACATCACAAGCAACAAGTAATGGATTCTTTTTATATTTTTTTCTAACAAAATTAGCTATTTTACCTGCGGTAGTAGTTTTACCAGAACCCTGAAGACCAACAAGCATAACAATGGTTGGATTTGCATCTTTTTCAAGTGGTACATAATCTCCACCTAATAATTCAACTAATTCATCTTTAACTAATTTAATAAATACTTCTTCAGGTTTTAAACTTTTTCCTACTTCCATACCTAAAGCTTTTTCTTTAACATTTTTAGTAAATTCTTTAGCAACTTCATAGTTGACATCAGCTTCAAGTAAAGCCATACGTATTTCTCTTACTGCATCATTAATATTATCTTCGGTAATTCTACCCATACCCTTAATATTTTTAATAGCATTAGATAAACGATCTCCTAAATATTCAAACATATTGTCACTCCTAACTAAATTATTATAACATAACTATATAATATTTATATAAAATAAAAATAGCATATATATGCTATTTAGATAATAATATATTATTATTATAACTTATACCATCATTAGTTTTTGTAAATGTATAAGTACCATTATTACTATTAACTATAATACTTGAATCATTTTCAGTATATGTACCATATGCTTCATTATTATTAGTTTTATAATATGCAAATGTTTCATTATTAAATTGCATAATTAATAATAATTCTAAATCATTTTGATAATATCGATATTCAGAATCACTTTTTTTAAGTGTAACATTACTACCATCAGATCCAACATATGAAAGTCCATCTTCAGTTAATGTAAGTATTTCACCATTTTTATTAAGTATTACATTATCATTATCTATTTGATAAGTATTTATTATTCGATTAGCTATTTTTTTATCTGATAAGTCTAATTCTATATATGTATTATTAAAAGAATTAGGTAAAAATATAAGCATACGCGAATCACTTAAATATTTTCTTATAGAATCTCTAGTTAAATATTCTCTACTTCTTTCAAGTTTTGATTCTGTAGTTGTTGTAGTTGTTGTAGTATCACCTGCATCAATAAATTCTTTAGCATATTTAACTGCATAAAAACTAATAAAGAATAAACCCATAGCAACTATAATAGTTACTAAAAATATAGAAAATCCAGACATTTTTTTATAATGTATACGATTATTAGTTTCAACCATTGTCTTTTTATCTATATTAGAATTTATTTCTTTTGATTTATCTTCGATATTCTTTTGATATTCATATCCATGTAAATTATTATTACTATTATTATTCATTTACTACATCCTCTTTTATATTACATATTTTATTAATTATTTTAGTTTTCTTATTAT
>OMVK01000039.1:0-27500 GCA_900314465.1 uncultured bacterium
ATTCTATAAGACATTATTAATATATATATATTTTATTATAATTATAATAATAGTAGATATAATTAAATATATAATTATAAATAATATTAATATTATTTAGTAGTATATCTTTAATTATATCTACTATTATGATAGGTATAATAACATATATAAATGTCTTAGAAAGAACAAAAGAAATAGGTATATTAAAATCATTAGGTTTACCTAATAAATATATAAAATTAATATTCTATTTAGAAAGTCTAATTATATTATTAATATCATTTATTATAAGTATTATTATTACTTTGTTAATTAGTATACCTGTAAATAACATATTAACTAATATAACAGGTTTAGATAATATACTTATATTGAATATCAATAATATTTTGATATTATTTAGTATAAGTATCTTAATATCATTATTAGGTACATTTATACCTGTAAAAAGAATATCTAAATTAAAAATAATAGATATTATCAGAAGTACTTAGTTATTTGCTTTATAATATTAAAAAATATATAATACAAATGGCTTAAAGAAAATAATTATATGGAGTTTATATGAAAGAATATATTAATGAAATAAATAAAATAATGGATAATATTAATTATGGTTTTATTACTAAAGATAATAAGATTATTAATGATAATAATAGTAAAGAATGGGATAATTTTAATGAATATTATTATTTACAATCTCCAGAAGAATTATTAAAGAGTAAAGTTGGAGTATGTTGGGATCAAGTTGAATTAGAAAGATATTTATTTAGTAAATATAATATAAATACTAAAACTTATTTTATTTATTTAGATGATTTAGAAAATTTACCATCTCATACATTCTTAGTATATCAAGATAATAATAAATATTATTGGTATGAACATTCTTGGTATAATCAAAAAGGTATACATGAATATAATAATCTAAATGAATTATTATTAGATGTTAAGAATAAGTTTATATCTGATTATGATAATAGTTATAAATTATATTTATATGAATATCAAAAACCTAAATATCATATTACTTGTAATGAGTTTTATAAGTATTTAGAAACACAAAAACAAATTAATATATAAGGAATTATTATGTGGAATATAGGAAATGTTAAAATTGAAAATAGAATTGTTTTAGCACCAATGGCAGGTATTTCTAATACATCTTATCGAAAGATAATAAAAGAAATTGGTGCTGGTTTGATATATGCAGAAATGGTATCTGATAAAGCTATTGTTTTTAATAATCAAAAGACTATGGAATTACTTAAAATGGATGAATCAGAAAGACCTATTGCTCAACAAATATTTGGAAGTGATGTTAACTCTTTTGTTAAAGCTGCAAAATTAATTGAAGAGAAAATGCATCCGGATATTATAGATATTAATATGGGTTGCCCTGTACCTAAAGTTGCAGTTAAAGCTCAAGCAGGTAGTGCATTACTTAAAAATCCAGATAAGATTTATAAAATAGTATCAAAAGTAGTTAAGGCAGTATCTGTTCCTGTTACAGTTAAAATAAGATTAGGATGGGATTCTAATTCGATTAATTGTGTTGAAGTTGCTAAAGTTTGTGAAAAAGCAGGTGCAAGTGCAATAACATTACATGCAAGAACTCGTGCTCAAGGCTATTCAGGTAAGGCTGATTGGTCTTATATAAAAAAGGTAAAAGAAGCAGTATCAATACCTGTTATTGGAAATGGTGATGTTAAAACTTGTTTTGATGCCAAAAGAATGCTAGATGAAACAGGATGTGATGCTGTAATGATTGGAAGAGGAGTCTTAGGAAACCCTTGGTTAATAAGAGATTGTGTTAACTATTTAAGAGATGGAACTCTCCCAATACCAGTAACACCACAAGAAAAAATAAATATGTTAAAAAGACACTTTAATTTATTAGTACAAGATAAAAATGAAAAAGTAGCATTACTTGAAATAAGAACACATGCAGCATGGTATATCAAAGGACTAAAAGGTTCTAGTAAAATAAGAGATGAAATATTTGCTTGTAAGACTAAAGAAGAGTTATTTGATTTATTAGATAATTATCTTAATAACTATGATAACTAGTATATGCTAGTTATCTTTTTATATTGATATTTTATAAATATTAGTTATAATAAATAATGTTATATTTGCAAACAAATGTTTTATATAAAGGTGATATTATGGATAAAATAATTGTAAAAGGTGCTCGTGAAAATAATTTAAAAAATATAGATATTGAGATACCTAAAAATAAATTAGTTGTAATGACCGGTGTATCTGGTTCAGGTAAATCATCACTTGCTTTTGATACTATTTATGCTGAGGGTGAAAGAAGATATGTTGAATCACTTTCTCCATTTGCAAGACAATTCTTAGGAAATTCTACTAAACCGGATGTTGATTCAATTGAAGGATTATCACCATCTATTTCGATAGACCAAAAGACTACAAATAATAATCCACGTTCAACAGTTGGTACTGTAACAGAAATTTATGATTATTTAAGATTATTATTTGCAAGAATAGGTGTTCCATATTGTCCAAATCATCATGAACCAATAACTTCACAAAGTGTTGAAGAAATGACTAATAAAATTATGGACTATCCTGAAGGGACAAGACTTGAAGTATTAGCACCTGTTGTACATGGGGAAAAAGGTACTCATAAAGACTTATTTGATAAACTTAGAAAAGATGGATATACAAGAGTAAGAGTTAATTCAGAAACTTATGATTTAAGTGAAGAAATAAAATGCGAAAAAAATAAAAAAGATAATATCGATGTTGTAATAGATAGAATAGTTTTAAAAAGTGAAGCTCGAACTCGATTATTTGAAGCGATCGAAAATGCAACTAAACTTGCTGATGGTAAAGTTGTAATAAATATATTAGGTGATAAAGAAATTGTTATGTCAGAACATTATTCTTGTCCTAAGTGTGATTTTTCACTACCAGAACTTGAACCAAGAATATTTTCTTTTAATGCTCCATATGGTGCATGTCCAGCTTGTAAAGGTTTAGGAATGACTAAACATATAGATTTAAATTTATTAATACCAGATAAAAATAAATCTATCTTAGATGGAGCAATTAAGACACTTAATATAGATAATAATCAAGATACTATTAAATTATTAACTATTGCTAAAGAGTTAAATATTGATTTAAATGTACCAATAAAAGATATGAAAAAAGAAGACTTAGATGTTATCTTATATGGTAGTGAACAAGAATTTGAATTTAATTTTATATCGAAAAATGGTAATACTCATAAGTCTGTATCGACATATGAGGGTGTTGTCACTCAACTAGAACGCAGATATATTGAAACTACTGCCAGTTGGATTCGTGAGTGGATTGATGGATTCATGATGGAAACTACTTGTCCAGTATGTCATGGCTCACGTTTAAAAAGTGATGTTTTAAATGTATTAGTTGGTGGTAAATCAATTTGGGATGTAACTCAAATGAGTATAAAAGACTTAATACCATTCTTTAAAAATTTAAAATTATCTGAATCACAAAAACAAATAAGTGATTTATTATTAAAGGAAATAGAATCTCGTTTAGAATTTCTTGATCATGTTGGCCTAAATTATTTAACACTTGCAAGAGAAGCTGGAACTTTATCAGGCGGTGAGTCACAAAGAATAAGACTTGCAACACAGATTGGTTCAAGATTATCAGGAGTTTTATATGTACTTGATGAACCATCAATTGGCTTGCATCAAAAAGATAATGATAGACTTATCGAATCACTTAAAGCTATGCGTGATTTAGGTAATACTTTAATTGTTGTTGAACATGATGAAGATACCATGAGAGCAGCTGATTATTTAATAGACATTGGCCCTGGTGCAGGAAATGAAGGCGGAAGAGTGGTTGCAGCTGGTACTCCTGAAGAAGTTGCAAATACTGAAGGTTCAATTACAGGAGAATATTTAAGTGGAAAAAGAAAAATTGAAGTACCTACAAAAAGAAGAAAAGGTAATGGTAAATTCTTAACTGTTAAAGGAGCTAAAGAACATAATTTAAAAAATATTAATGTTAAATTTCCACTTGGAACATTTACTTGTGTAACTGGTGTATCAGGTTCTGGCAAATCATCATTAGTAAATGAGATATTATGTCATTCTCTTCAACAATATGTTTATAATTCAAAAGTTCATATTGGTGCCTGTAAAGAAGTTAAGGGAATGGAAAATGTAGATAAAGTAGTACAAATAACTCAAGATCCAATTGGTAGAACACCAAGATCTAATCCAGCAACATATACAGGTGTATTTGATGATATTCGTGATGTTTTTGCTCAAACTAAAGAAGCAAAGATTCGTGGATATGATAAGAGTAGATTTTCATTCAATGTTAAAGGTGGAAGATGTGAGGCTTGTTGGGGTGATGGTGTTAAAAAAATTGAAATGCACTTTCTTCCAGATGTTTATGTACCATGTGATGTCTGTCATGGAACTCGTTTTAACTCAGAAACACTAGATATTAAATTTAAAGGAAAATCAATTGCAGATGTCTTAGATATGAGAGTTGAAGAAGCCTATGAATTCTTTAAAAATGAACCTAAGATCAAAGCTAAATTACAAGTATTAATGGACGTAGGCCTTTCATATATTAAACTAGGAGAACCAGCTCCTGACTTATCAGGTGGTGAAGCAGGTAGAATAAAACTTGCCAAAGAACTTCAAAAGAAACCAACAGGTAAATCAGTATTTATCTTAGATGAACCAACAACTGGATTACATTCAGAAGATATTAAAAAACTCTTATCAATTTTACAAAGAATAGTTGATAATGGTGATACTGTAATCGTAATTGAACATAATCTTGATGTAATAAAAGTAGCAGATTATATTATTGATTTAGGACCAGATGGTGGAGATGCAGGTGGTGAAGTTGTTACTACCGGTACACCAGAAGAAGTAAGTGAGTGCAAGACTTCATATACAGGTGAATATTTAAAGAAAATATTAAATAAATATTAATTTACAAATAAGTTATTATTTTATTTATTCAAGTATTAAAATAATGTTATAATTTCAGTAGGATAGAGGTGTTTTAATGAATCCAATAGCTTTCTCTATATGGGGTTATGATATAAGATGGTATTCAATATTTATTTTAGCAGCTGTTATTGCATCAGCAATTGCAATTGAAAGAGAAACAGATCGATTTGGTATTAGACCTGATTTTGTATTTAATATGTTATTTTGGGCATTCATATGTGGTGTAATTGGTGCAAGATTATATTATGTTTTATTTAATTTTCAATTATTTGCAAGTGATCCTATGACTATTTTAGAAATATGGAATGGTGGTCTTGCAATTCATGGTGGACTAATCGCTGGTTTACTTTTCATTATCGGATATACTAAAAAATATAATGTTAGAACGATACGTATATTAGATATGGTTTCTGTACCATTATTACTTGGACAAGCAATCGGACGCTGGGGTAATTTCTTTAATCAGGAAGCTCATGGTGCTGCAACAACAGTACAAATACTTAAAAGTTTTGGCTTACCAAAGTTTATTATTGATGGAATGACTATTGATGGTGTTGTTTACACTCCAACATTCTTAATAGAATCAATTTTATGTTTAATAGCATTTATTCTAATATGTTTTATTAGGAGAGGAAAATATACCAAAGTAGGAGTACCATTTGCATGCTATTTAATATCATATGGTTTAATAAGATTCTTTATTGAAATATCAAGAACTGATGCACTTATGATTGGTGGATTTAAAGTAGCTCAAATTGTATCAGTTATTATGGTTATTGTTGGTATTGGAATACTTATGTACGATAGTAGAAAAGGCAAGTTTGAAGATTTATATAACGACCGAAGTAATATAGATGAGATAAAATATTAATATTTAAAAAGAACTAATATGTTCTTTTTTCTTTGTAATAAAAAAATTAATGTGATATGATTTTACTGGTGAGAAAATGAATAATTTAGTGATGGCTTATCTAGGTGATGCTGTCTATGAATTATATATTAGAGAGTACTTAATAAATAAAGGGATTGCTAAAGTTAAAACACTTCAAGAAGCAAGTATTAATTATGTGTCGGCAGTCAGTCAAAGAAGAATATTAGAAAAATTAATAGATAATAATTATTTAACTGACGAAGAAATAGAAATAGTTAATCGTGGACGTAATGCATCATCACATCCAAGTAAGACTACTGATATAGTTACATATAAAAAGTCTACTGGTTTTGAATGTTTAATTGGCAATTTATATAAAAATAATAAAGATAGATGTTATCAAATTCTAGATTATATTATAGATAATAATTTATAAAAGAAAGAAGATTTATATGGATTATCAAAACGATAACGAACTAATTGAAATGGTATCTGATAATTCTGAAGAAGCAAGAGATTATTTATATAATAAATATTCGTATATCGTAGATATTATTATTAATAAATATCGTACTAGTGCTAGTTATTTAAATGTCGATATGAATGATTTAAGACAAGAAGCTTTATTAGGTTTTTCAGATGCTTTAGTAAATTATAATCAAGATAAAGATACTAGTCTTTCAACTTTTATTAGTTTATGTGTTGAAAGAAGAGTTGGTAATTATATAAGAAAATATAGTACAAACAAAATGAAACAAGAAGGCAATGCTCTTTCTTTAGATATGAATGTAGGAAAAGATGAAGATTTACCTATTCAAGATGTAATTGGTATGCCAAACTCAAATCCTGAAACCAAGATGGTTGATAAAGAAGAAACAGAAAGATTAAATAGAGAGATTAAAGAAGCATTAAGTCCTTCGGAATATGAGATATATGAATTATTAATAAATGATTTTAGCTATGAAGATATTGCTAAAATAACTAATAAACAACCAAAGCAAGTTTATAATATGATATATCGTATTCGTAGCAAAGTTAAAGATTTATTATAAAATTATTGCATTAAATACTTCCATATGCTATATTATTGGTGTACACGGAAGTGTTTTTTTTATACATGAATTTTAAGAGGAGTTTTAAACATGAAAAAGAAAAGCAATGAAAAAAATGAAAAAAAAGAAACTATCGAAGAAAAAGATAATTCTGATGTAAAAACTAAAAAAGCAGCAAAAGAATTAAAAGAACAAGAAAAGAAACAAGAAAAAGAAGAGAGAAAAAAGTTTGAAAAAGAAGAGAAAGCTAAAAAAGAAGCTGAAGAAGAAAAATATGAAGAAGAACGTGAAAAAGTAGAACAACAAATTGATGATTTACTAGTCAAACGTGATGATGCAAAAGATAATAAAGATAAAGAACAAGTAAAAGAATTAAATAAAGAAATCAAAGAACTTAAGAAAAAAAGATCTGATATTGGCAAAGAAGATTCTTATTTACACCAAGTAAAAGAAGAAATGAAACTTGTTCGTTTTCCAAGCAAACAAGAAGTAATTAAATATTCGATTGCAACACTTGTATTTATTGTGTTCTTTGGTTTATTCTTTTCGCTTATTAATGCAATATTTGCATTTATCAAAACATTATTTTAAAAGGGGAACATTGTATGGAAAAGTTATGGTATGTTGTTAATACTTATTCAGGTCATGAAGATTCAGTAAAAGAAAAGCTTATGCAAAGAGCATCATCAATGGGATTTGATGATTATATATTTAGAGTTATTGTTCCAACAGAAACTGTAGTTGAAACTACTAAAGATGGAAAGAAAAAAGAAGTTCAAAAGAAGTTATTTCCTGGTTATGTTTTAGTAGAAATGATTATGACTGATGAAGCTTGGTATGTTGTAAGAAATACTCCAGGTGTAACAGGTTTACTTGGTTCATCTGGTAAAGGTGCAAAACCAACTCCAATTCCACCACAAGAAATTGAAAAAATATTAGTAAATATGGGTATGTCAAGAGTTGATGCTGATACTGAACTTAAAAAAGGTACTAAGGTTGATATTGTTGATGGTCCATTTAAGGGTATGAGTGGTGTTGTTGATACAGTTGATAATGATAATAATAGATTAACAGTAATTATTGATTTATTTGGTCAAGAAACTCCTGTCGAACTAGAAACATTCCAAATAAATATTGCAAGATAAAGATTTCTCTTTATCTTTTTTGTTGATATTAATAATTACTTGCTATTTATTAGTACTTGTGTTAATATCTAAATTGCTAAATTATTTTTAGCATGAATGTGGGAGGGAAACGCGGATTTGCCCATTACCACATAGCGAAAATACAGAAAGGATGTGTTTTACGTGGCAAAAGAAGTCTTTAGAAAAGTTAAATTACAAATCGAAGCAGGAAAAGCAACTCCAGCTCCACCAGTTGGTACTGCAGTTGGTCCATTAGGAATCAATATTCAAGATTTCTGTCAAAAGTATAATGCTGCTACTCAAGATAAACTTGGTAATGTAATACCAGTTGAATTAACAGTTTATGCTGATAAGTCATTCGATTTCGTTTTAAAAACACCACCTACTGCTGAATTACTTAAGAAAGCTGCAAAGATTGAAAAAGCTAGTAGTAAAGGTGCTAATGAAGTAGTTGCAACTTTAACTCAAGATGATATTAAGAAGATTGCTGAAACTAAAATGCCTGATTTAAATGCTTATTCAATCGAAGAAGCTATGAAACAAGTTGAAGGTACAGCACGTAATATGGGAATTGCAGTTAAGGGTGTAAACGATCAAGAACTTGCTGAACAAGAAAAAGAGGCTGAAGAAGAAGAGGCTAAAGAAGCTGAAAGAGAAGCCGAACTTCAAGCTATGCAAGAATCTTCTCAAGATACTAATGTAGAAACTGAAGTTATCACTGAGAAGAAAGATGAAGAAGAACAACAATAATTTAAATTAATTTAATATAAATAAAAATCCGCTAATAAACCACGATTGGAGGTAAAAAGATGAAAAAGTTTGGAAAGAAATATGTGGAAGCTTCAAAATTAGTTGAAGCAAATAAGCAATATACTTTATCTGAAGCTGTTGATTTAGTTAAGAAAACTTCTGTAACTAAGTTTGATAGTTCAGTAGAAATTGCTGTTAAACTTAACATCGATACCAAGAAAGCTGATCAACAAATGAGAGGTTCTATTGTTTTACCAAATGGAAATGGTAAGACTAAGAAAGTATTAGTACTTGCAAAAGGTGCTGCTGCTGAAGCTGCAAAAGCTGCCGGTGCTGATTATGTTGGAGAACAAGATATGATCGATAAGATAGCTAAGGAAAACTGGTTTGATTATGATGTAATCGTTGCAACTCCTGAAATGATGCCTGCACTTGGTAAAATTGGTCGTGTTTTAGGGCCAAGAGGTTTAATGCCTAACCCTAAAACTGGAACTGTTACAACAACACCTGATAAGGCTGTTTTAGATGTTAAGAAAGGTATGGTTGAATATCGTGCTGATCAATATGGTAATGTTAATTTATCAGTTGGTAAAGTTTCATTTACTGAAGATAAATTAATTGAAAATATCAAGTTTGTTATTAACACACTTGTGAAAGCAAAACCTGCATCAGTAAAAGGTAAATATATTAAAAACATATCTTTATCTACTACTATGGGTCCTGGTATCCATGTAGACCAAAATTCTATTGACATGTAATTTATTATAGTGTTAATATAATGATGTTAAAAAAACGAGTACCGAAGACAGTAGGGAATACTTATGTATTTTAATTATCCTACCGAGGGAAGGTTTATTCTTTTAAAAGATATAGACTTTCCTTAACGGAAAGTTTTTTTATAAATAATAAAGGAGGACATGTATGGCAAGTTCAAAAATACTTGAATCTAAACAAGCAACAGTAGATGAAATTACTGATAAAATAAAAAATTCTGAATCAGTTGTTGTATTTAAATATGCAAAAAGTACTGTTAGCGATTTACAGGGTTTAAGAAGAGAATTGAAAAAGTCTGATAGTGAAGTTAAAGTTTACAAGAATACCCTTGTTAAACGTGCACTAGATGGTTTAAATATTGACCTTGATGAGTATCTTGAAGGACCTAATGCTATCGTTTTTGGTAAAGATTTACTAGAGCCAATTAAGGCTGTATCTAAATTTGCTAAAGATCATGATAATATTGAAATTACAACTGGTATTATTGATGGCAAAGCAGTTTCACTTGATACTATTAAAGATTATGCATCTATCCCATCAAGAGAAGGACTTATCACTATGATTGCTGGTGGCTTAATGGAACATGTTAAGAAAGTAGCCATCGAACTTAATTTATATGCCGATAAATTAGGCGGAGAAAATAATAATTAAAAGAAAGGAATGATTTAAATGGCAAAATTATCTACACAAGAAATAGTTGACGCTATAAAAGAAATGACTATTCTAGAAGTTAAAGATTTAGAAGAAGCAATTGAGAAGGAATTTGGAGTTAATCCAAATGCAGTAGCTGTTGCTGCACCTGCTGAAGCTCAAAAGGATGACGGTCCTTCTACTAAGACTGTTGTATTAAAGAGTTGCGGAGATAAGAAGATTGCAGTTATTAAAGTTATACGTGAAGCTACTGGCTTAGGTTTAGTTGAAGCTAAGGGTCTTGCTGATAAAGGTGGAAATATTAAGGAAAATATTCCTGCTGCTGAAGCTGATGAACTTAAGGCTAAACTTGAAGAAGCTGGAGCTACTGTTGAACTTCAATAATAGTAAATTATTAAACTGATGATGTAACTTCATCAGTTTTTTGTTATAATGAAATAGTGATGTGAATGAAGAAGATAGTTATTTTAATGACAATTAGTGCATTTAGTATATTTTTTGCATTACTATTTATAGGAAAAAGTATAGAAAAAAATAATGCTGATTATCGTGCTCTTGAAAATGATATGGTTGAAATAGCACAAACATATGTTGATTCAAATAAGTTGACTGTTTCAATTGGAGATATGGTTGAATTAAAGGCTAGCAAGATGATGGAAGACAAATTATTAAATTCTATGAATGTAAAAGATGATACATGTGATGGTTATGTAAATATATCAAGATCATATTCAGGATATAAATATGATCCATATATTAAATGTAATTATTATGAAACTTATCAAGATTAATTTAAATATGCTTGACTAATTTTTTTCTAAATGCTATATTATATTCGCAATTTTAAATTTGATTCTGCCTCGGTAGAATCTTATTTTAAAAGAATACATGATACACCGGGATGTGTGTATATAGAAAGGAAATATATGACTACTATTAACCAATTAGTAAGAAAAGGAAGAAAAAATAAAGTTCGTAGAGGTAAATCCCCAGTATTAAACTCAGGTTTAAATACTATGACTAAAAAAAGAACTAATACTAATCACCCACAAATGCGTGGAGTATGTACTGTAGTTAAGACTGAAGGTCCAAAGAAACCAAACTCAGCACAAAGAAAAGTTGCTCGTGTTAAACTTTCAAATGGACGTGAAGTTAAATGTTATATTCCTGGTGAAGGACATAACCTACAAGAACACTCTGTTGTATTAATAAGAGGTGGACGTGTTAAGGATCTTATCGGTGTTCGTTATCACATAATTCGTGGTGCACTTGATACACAAGGTGTTAATGATCGTAAACAAGCTAGAAGTAGATATGGTACAAAGAAACCAAAAAAGTAAAATAAAAATATAAGGAGGAAAAATTATGCGTAAAAGACAAGCTGTAAAGCGTGATGTATTACCAGATCCTATATATGAATCTAAAATAGTTACCAGATTAATTAACACTGTTATGAAAAAAGGTAAAAAAGGTACTGCCGAAAAGATTTTATATAGTGCATTCGATATGGTAAAAAATAAGACTGGTGAAGAACCAATGGACGTTTTCAATAAAGCTGTTGAAAATATCAAACCAGTTCTTGAAGTAAAATCTCGTCGTGTCGGTGGAGCAAATGTTCAAGTTCCACTTGAAGTTAGCGATGAAAGAGGCCAAGCTCTTGCATTAAGATGGTTAGTTCAATATGCAAGACTAAGAAATGGTAAAAATATGGCTGAAAATTTAGCAAATGAGATTGTTGATGCTGCAAATGGACAAGGCGGAGCAGTTAAAAAACGTGACGATGTTCATCGTATGGCTGAAGCAAATAAAGCATTTGCACATTATAGATGGTAGGAGAAAAGTATGGCTAGAGATGTTACAATAGATAAAATTAGAAATATTGGTATTATGGCACATATTGATGCCGGTAAAACTACCACAACTGAAAGAATTTTATTCCTATCAGGAAGAATTCATAAAATCGGTGAAACACATGATGGTGAATCACAAATGGATTGGATGGATCAAGAAAAAGAAAGAGGTATTACAATTACTTCTGCGGCTACAACTTGCCATTGGAATGGTTGTAGATTAAATATTATTGATACTCCAGGACACGTAGATTTCACTGCTGAAGTTCAAAGATCATTAAGAGTACTTGATGGTGCAATAACTTTACTTGATGCTAATGCCGGTGTTGAACCACAAACTGAAACAGTATGGAGACAAGCAAATGAATATGATGTACCAAGATTAATTTGTGCTAACAAAATGGGCAAAATTGGTGCTGACTTCTATATGTCCCTTCAATCATGCAAAGATAGATTAGGTGCAAATGTTGCTGCAATTGAATTACCTATCGGAGCAGAAGACCAATTCAGTGGTATTATCGATTTAGTTAAAATGAAAGCTGAAATGTTTGATGGTAAGGAAGATGAGTTATTAACTGAAACTGATATTCCTGCTGACATGTTAGATAAAGCTAATGAATATAGAACTAAATTAATTGAAGCTGTTGCTGAATTTGATGATGACTTCATGGAAAAATACCTTGAAGGTGAAGAAATAACTATTGATGAATTAAAGAAGCAAATAAGAAAAGCTACTTTAACTGCTAAATTCTTCCCAGTTCTTTGTGCTGATGCACTAGCAAATAAAGGTGTTAGATTATTACTTGATGCTGTAGTTGATTATTTACCAGCTCCAACTGATATACCAGCTATTGTTTGTATAGATGAAGATGGTAATGAAGTTGATAGACACCCAAGTGATGACCAACCATTTACTGCATTAGCATTCAAAATTATGACAGATCCATTTGTTGGACGTCTTGCATTCTTCCGTGTTTATTCAGGACATTTATCAGCTGGTTCTTATGTTTTAAATTCAACTAAGAACGTAAAAGAAAGAATTGGACGTATTTTACAAATGCATGCTAACAACCGTACAGAAATACAAGAAGTATATTGTGGTGAAATAGCAGCTGCAGTTGGTTTAAAAAATACTACAACTGCTGATACATTATGTGATGAAAAACATCCAGTTATCATGAAAGGTATGGAATTCCCAGAACCTGTTATGGATATTGCTATTGAACCTAAAGCTAAAGCTGATCAAGATAAACTTGCAATAGCTCTACAAAAGTTAACTGAAGAAGATCCAACTTTAAAAGTTAAAACTGATAGAGAAACTGGTCAAACAATCTTATCTGGTATGGGAGAACTTCATCTTGATGTAATTGTTACAAGAATTAAGAGAGAGTTTGGTATTGAATGTAACGAAGGTAAACCACAAGTTGCTTATCGTGAAACAATAACTGTACCTGGTGATTGTGAAGGTAAATATATTAAACAAACTGGTGGTCGTGGACAATATGGTCACGTTTGGATTAAGTTTGAACCAAATCCTGGTAAAGGCTATGAATTCGTTGATCAAGTTGTTGGCGGTGTTGTTCCAAGAGAATACATTCCAGTTGTTGATAAAGGTTTACAAGAAGCCATGGCTGGTGGTATCCTAGCTGGATATCCAGTTGTAGATGTAAAAGCCACATTACATGATGGTTCATATCATGAAGTCGATTCATCAGAAATGGCCTTCAAAGTTGCTGCAAGTCTTGCACTTAAAGCTGCTAAGGATAAATGTAAAGCTGTACTACTTGAACCAATTATGAAGGTTGTAGTTGATGTTCCAAATGAATATGTTGGAAATGTAATGGGAGATTTAATTGGAAGAAGAGGTCGTCCAGTTAGTCAAACAGTAATGGGGGTAACAACACGTATCATTGCTATGGTTCCATTATCAGAAATGTTTGGATATACTACTGACTTAAGAAGTAATACTCAAGGCCGTGGTAATTCACAAATGTTAAAAGACCATTATGAACAAGTTCCTAAAAATATTGCAGATGAAATAATTAAGAAAAATACTGCAAATTAATTAGAGTACTTGATTTATAGAAAACTATTAGATAAAATATAATTTGTTATAAGGAAAAAAGAAATTAGAAGGAGATAATATTATGACAAGAGAAAAATTCGATCGTAGTAAACCACATGTTAATATTGGTACTATTGGTCACGTTGATCATGGTAAAACAACTTTAACTGCTGCTATTTCAAAGGAATTCTCAAAAAATCCTATGGCTTATGACCAAATAGATGGAGCTCCAGAAGAAAAAGCACGTGGAATTACTATTAATTCTGCACATATTGAATATGAAACTGCAAAGAGACATTATGCACACGTTGATTGCCCAGGACATGCTGATTATGTTAAAAACATGATTACAGGTGCTGCACAAATGGACGGTGCTATCCTAGTTGTTTCAGCTGCTGATGGTGTTATGCCACAAACTCGTGAACATATCTTACTTGCTCGTCAAGTTGGTGTTCCAAAAATTGTTGTTTATTTAAACAAGGTTGATCAAGTTGATGATCCTGAAATTCTTGACTTAGTTGAAGAAGAAGTAAGAGATTTACTTGAAGAATATGGTTATGATAGAAATTGTCCAGTTATTAGAGGTTCAGCTCTTAAGGCTCTTGAAGGAGATCCAGAATCAGTTAAGTCTATTCATGATTTAATGGATGCTGTTGATGAATATATTCCAACTCCTGAAAGAGATAATGATAAACCATTCTTAATGCCAATCGAAGATGTATTCACAATCTCAGGTCGTGGTACTGTTGTAACAGGACGTGTTGAACGTGGAGAAGTTAAGATGAATGATGAAGTTGAAATCGTTGGTCTAAGACCTACTCAAAAATCAGTAGTTACTGGTATTGAAATGTTCCGTAAGACTCTAGATTTCGCTGAAGCTGGTGATAATGCTGGTATTCTATTAAGAGGTATCGCAAGAGACCAAGTTGAAAGAGGACAAGTTTTAGCTAAACCTGGAACTGTTACTCCACATAAGAAATTTAAATGCCAAGTTTACGTATTAACTAAAGAAGAAGGTGGACGTCATACTCCATTCATGAATAATTATCGTCCACAATTCTACTTCAGAACTACAGATGTAACTGGTGTTATTGAATTAAATCAAGGTACTGATATGGTTATGCCTGGTGATAATGTAGACTTCTCAGTTGAATTATTAAGCCCAGTAGCACTTGAAAAAGGAACTAGATTTGCTATCCGTGAAGGTGGTAAAACAGTTGGTTCTGGTGTTGTAACTGAAATTATCGACTAATCAAAATTAAACTCTAGTAATACTAGAGTTTTTTAATGCTTTAATGTACAATTTTACTAGGTGAGCATATGTTTAAATTAAATAATAAAGTAAAAGATATAGTCTTAAAGAAAAATAGAATACCAAGAATTGTATCTGTTATACTTGGAGCATTTATTTGTGCAGTTGTCTATAATTCATTTAATATACCCAATAATGTTGTTTCTGGTGGAGGTGGAGGTCTTGCTATTATTTTCAATAAAATGTTTGGCATACCTAATATTGTCTTTCTTGATATATTTGTTGGTATATCTCTTATCTTTTCCTTTATTTTCTTAGGAAAAAAGCATATTGTTTATTCGACGGTTGGTTATCTTGCATATACTATAATGCTAAACTTAACTTCACCAATCGCACATTATTTTGTTATGAATTTTGATTCATATTTATTTACTGTATTTATCTATGGTTTACTTAATGGAATAGGTAGTGCTTTGATTTTCCGTGCCGGATTTAATACTGGTGGAATAGATTCTTATATTGAGATATTTATGAAAAAGTTTAAAGTACCATATAAATTAGTATCTAATATTATTAATGGAATAATTATTTTAATCGGAGCTATTTATTTTGGCTTAGTAAATACTATATATACAATAATATTTTTAGTAATATCTAATTTTATTTGTGATTATTTTGAATTAGGTAATTCTACAAATAAATTATGCTATATAAGTACTAGTAAACAAAAAGAATTAGAATATTTTTTAACTAATGAATTAAAAGTTAGTTATAATATTATTTTTTCATCAAATGGTATATTAATATTTAAAAAAGATATCATAATGTGTGTTGTACCTACAGATATGTTTTATGTATTAAAAGAAAAATTAAAAAGTTTAGATCCTAATTGTACTTTATATTCTGAAGATTGTTATACGGTATATGGAGGTGTAACAAATAATATTTTGCCTGTTTAATAAATTGTATTTATTAAAGAATGATAAAATGTTATAATTACTCTTAGGTGGATGGCTATGGATACTAATAATCAAATTAATAATATGCCTAGAAAAGTTGTAATTAATACATCACAACCAAAAGTTGTTCTTGTTAAACATCAAGATGTTAATAATTTTGTTACACCATCTGATGATAAACTTGTTGAAAAACCATTAACTAATGATTTAGTAGATGAAGTTTTGGTAAGTGATGATGCAAATCAAATTATTACTAGTGGATTAACTGAACCAGAACTTTCTAGTCCTACTTTTGATAATCAAAACATTATAAATAATAATGCAAATGTTCTAAATGATGAAAACAAAATTACAAACTCTGTTGAAAGTAATGCAAATACTGATATAAAAAATATTGCGATAAATGCTATGGCAAGTGAAGAAGCTAAAGAACAAGCTGATGAAGAACAAAAAGATGTTAGTATCGAAGGAAAAGAATTATACAATAACGGAGAATTTTCTAATGCTCCTAGTATGATTAAAATGTATGGCGAAGTATTAACTGATAAAAATTACGTAACTAATCCAGCTATCGCAAGAGATGAAGAAATTGGGAAAATGATTCTTACCTTGATTACACCTGATAAAAGTGCTTTATTAGTTGGTAAACCTGGTATTGGTAAAACAGCTTTAGTTGAAGGACTTGCTTATCGTATTAATAAAGGTTTAGTACCTGATGCAATTAAGGGTTGGAAAATAATAAAAATAAATATTCCAGCTTTACTTGGAAAAATAAATGTAAATGGCACTGAAGTAAATAAACTTCAATTATTAATAGATGAAATAGATAAAGTAGAAAAAACTATATTATTTATTGATGAAGTACATTTACTTGTATCTCATAGTGGGGGACAAATAGATTTGGATTTTGCTAATATGTTAAAACCATATCTTGATCGTGGAAGAATATTAATGATTGGTGCTACTACCGACAAAGAATACGAAGAATACATCTTACGTGATAGAGCTTTTGTAAGAAGATTTATAAAAATAGATATCAAAGAATTACAAGGCGATGACGTAGTAAAAGTACTAATGGGTACTTATCCTAAATTTGAACGTGAAATGGGAGTTAAATTTAAATATACAGTCTTCCAACTTGAAAGAATATTTAAGTGGATTGTTGATAATACAACAGAATATAAAAGAATATATGAAGTTCAAAATAGATATCCAGATATTTGTTTAACAATTGTTTCTAGTGCATTTTCATATGCTGTATTTGAAAACTCTCCATATGTAACTTATAGTCACTTATATCTAGCAATGAAAAATACGAATACAATATATAATGATGCTAAAGAAGCCGCGATTGCTGATTTTAAAGTTAGATTTAAAAATGACTTAATAAAAGAAGGAATTGATCCTAATAAGATTTAATTCCTTATTTTTCTTTTATACCTTGATATGTATTTCTTTTAACCATTTCTTTATCAATATCATTTAATACAACAAACTTTTTAACTAACCATTTTGGTTCTATTAAATCTTCTTTATCTGGATCTCCTGTTATTCTTGCTATAACGATATTTTCATTTAAATATTCAAGTTGAGATATAACAATATCTATATTCTTCTTTAGTTAATATCTTAAATGGTTTCTTTAAATACATATCTTCTAATTTAGTACCTTTAATAACATAAAGCATATGTATTTTTATACCATCTATATCAAGTCTATTTAGATATTTTGCTGTTTCAATCATATCTTCTTTGGTTTCATATGGAAGTCCATTAATTATATGTACAACAACTTTTATATTTCTTTTCTTAAGTTCTTTTACAGCATTTTCAAAACATTTCAAATCATGTCCACGATTAATAAGTTTTAAAGTCTTTTCGTGCATAGATTGAAGACCTAGCTCTATGGTTAAAAAAGTTTTTTTATTTAAGTCTTCTAAATAATCATATATTTCAGAATTAAAACAATCAGGTCTTGTAGCAATATCAATACCAATTACACCAGGTATATTTAATACACTTTCATATTTTTCTTTTAATATATTAACATCAGCATATGTATTAGAATTTGCTTGAAAATAGGCAATATATTTAGCATTTGGCCATTTCTTTAGCATCATATTTTTAATATTATTAAATTGTGTTACTAAATCATCATTTTTATTACCGGCAAAGTCACCTGAACCACTTTCAGAACAATAAATACAACCATCATAACCTTTAGTTCCATCTCTATTTGGACAGGTAAAACCAGCATTTAAAGCAACTTTAAATACTTTCATACCAAAAGTCTTCTTATAGAAATAATTTAAAGTATAATATCTCTTATTATCTAAAGTATTTTTAAACATTTTTTCACATATTAATATACTAGCATAAGAATATATTATATGTTAGTATTAAATTGAGGAGTTTATATGAAAAATAACACATTTAAAACAATTTTATTTATATTAATTATATTATTAAGTTATTATCTTTGTTTACCACCAATAAACATAACTGCTATATCATTTTGGATATTTATTATTTGGATATTATTATTAATACTTTTAATATATATTCTTCCAGATATCGCTTCTTTTAAACATATTGTATTTAAAAATACTAATAAGTTATTTAAGATAATATCTTCTTTAATAGTAGGTATTATCGTATTAATTATTTTAATAAATATAATATGCAGCCCATTATTTAATGCTAAGAGTTATTCAAAACGTATATCAGTAAATCAATCTGGTGATTTTTCTAGGGATATCGAAGAAGTTAGTTTTAACTCTATACCTTTATTAGATAGAGATTCTTCGATGAAATTAGGAGATCGAGTAATGGGACAAATGAGTGATTATGTTTCTCAATATTATGTTTCTGATCAATATACTCAGATTAATTATAATAATGATATATTACGTGTAACACCACTTGAATATTATGATCTTGTTAGATGGATTATGCATGATAAAGACGGAATAAATGCTTACATAACTGTTAATTCAACAACCGGTGAAGCAAACCTAGTTAAAATTGATGGTGGAATGAAGATAATGCCAAGTGCATATTTTAATCATGACTTAAATAGAGTATTAAGATTTAGATATCCAACTAAAATATTTGGAAATGCTAAATTTGAAATAGATGATAATGGTATACCTTACTGGGTTGCTCCAACTATTTCTTATACCGGTATTTCTAATAAGACTAAAATAACTGGTGCCGTAATATTAAATCCAGTAACTGGTGAAAGTAAATTATATAATTTATCAGAAATACCAACATGGGTTGATAATGTCTATTATTCAAGTATAGTAATGGAAATGCTTGATGATTGGGGAATGTATATTAATGGATTCTTTAATTCATTTATTGGTCAAAAAAATGTAGTTAAGACTACTGATGGATATAATTATTTAGCTTTAAATAACGATATATATTTATATACTGGTATTACATCTGTTGCATCAGATGAATCTAATCTAGGTTTTGTTTTATGTAATTTAAGAACAGGTGAAACGACATACTATAGTGCACCAGGTGCTGAAGAATACTCAGCAATGTCATCAGCTGAAGGACAAGTACAACAAATGAATTACAAGAGTACTTTTCCTTTGCTTATTAATCTTGCAGGAAAACCAACATATTTAGTAAGTTTAAAAGATCAGGCAGGACTTGTTAAAATGTATGGTTTTGTCGATGTATCTGATTACCAAAAAGTTGTAGTAACAGATGCTAAAGAGGGAATAAAAGCAGCAGCACAAAATTATCTAAAAGTTTGTGGAACCAATGAAAATAACAATTTATTATTAACAAAGAAAATAACAATAAAATCAATAACTAATGTTGTAATAGATGGTACAACATATTATTACTTACTAGATAATGATAATAATAAATATCGTATATCTATAAAAAATTATTCAAATATGCCATATATAAAAATAGGCGATACTTTAAATATTGGATATTATGATAATAATAGTGATATTATTGAAATAAATAATATTAATTAGTAAATATCTATTTAAAATATTAAAAAATTATTATACAATAAATACATAGAATAAGAGGTAGTTGTATGTTTAAAAGAAAAAAAGAAGATTTAACACTTAAAGAAGCATATCATAATAAGCCATTAGCTTTTATATTTGAAATAATACTTTTAATATTATTTATTGCTGAATATGTTATGTTAACAGTAAGTTTAATTGGTACATTCTTAAGTGAAACACCAGATGCACTTGAAGTATCATATACTTTACTAAATGCCATTTATATTGTTCTTGTTATGGTAGATTGTGGAGTATTATTAGTATTCTTTGGTAAAAATAATATTCAAAACTTATTTGATGATGATTCTATTAGATTAATAAGAGAATCAGAGTTTGTTTCTTGTTTAGGATTACTAATAAGTGTTGCTATTGTATGTTTCCGTGCATTTGGATTTACAATAGGCTTTGATGTATACAATCTTGCAGTATTAACTGCATTAAGTGGTATTGCATTTACAAGTGATTATTTCTTAACTGAACATATTAGAAAAGGCTAGAAATAGTCTTTTTTATTTTATATAATTTATATCATGGTGATAAAATGAATGAATTAATAATAGATGAATTAACTAGTGAATTAAATGTTAATAAATCACAAGTTATTAACACTTTAAAATTACTTGAAGATGGTGGAACAATACCTTTTATTGCACGTTATAGAAAAGAAGCAACAGGTGCACTTGATGAAAATCAAATAAAAGCTATAAGTGATAAATATAATTACTATGAATCTTTATATAAAAGAAAAGAAGATGTAATAAGATTAATAAATGAAAAAGGTTTACTTACAGATGAACTTAAGAATAATATTTTATCTTGTACTAAGTTAACTGAAGTAGAAGATTTATATAGACCATATAAAGAAAAGAAGAAAACAAAAGCTACCGAAGCTATTAAAATGGGTTTAGAACCCCTTGCTAAAAAGATAATGTCTTTTCCTACTAAAGGTAGTTTAAATGAGTTAGCTAAAGGTTATAATGTAAGTGAAGATATAGCGTTAGAAAATGCAAGTTATATTATTGCTGAATGGTTTTCTGATAATGCTTTTTATCGTAAAGGTATTAGAAATATAATATATAATCATGGTATGATAACATCTAAACAAAAAAAGAATAGTAAAGATGAAAATAAAACATATGAAATGTATTATAACTTTAGTGAACTAATAAAATATGCTAAATCATATCATATACTTGCTATGAATCGTGGAGAAAATGAAGATATCTTAAATGTTTCTTTAACATATGATGATAATGAAGTATTAGATTATATGAAAAATCATATTATTAAAGACAAAACATCTTTTGTATGTGAATATGTAGATAATGCCATAAAAGATTCTTTAAAAAGATTAATACTTCCATCAATTGAAAGAGAAATACGTTCAGATTTAAAAGATAGAGCAGATGAACAAGCTATAGATGTTTTTAAAGTTAATCTTGAAAATTTGCTTTTACAAAGACCACTTTCAGGTTATCGTGTACTAGGTTATGACCCAGCATTTAGGACTGGATGCAAACTTGCTTGTTTAGACGAATCAGGAAATGTTTTACATATAGATGTTATATATCCGACTGCACCACATAATGATTTTGAAAACTCTAAAAAGAAAGTATTAGAATTAATAGATAAATATAATTTAAATTTAGTAGCTATTGGTAATGGTACAGCATCAAGAGAATCAGAAGAATTCATTTCTAAAGTGATCGAAGATAGACCAACTGTTAAATATTTAATTGTATCTGAAGCAGGTGCATCTGTTTATTCAGCATCTAAAGTTGCACAAGAAGAATTTCCAAAACTAGAAGTACAAGAAAGAAGTGCTATTTCTATTGGAAGAAGAGTAGAAGACCCACTATCAGAACTTGTTAAAATAGACCCTAAATCTATCGGAGTAGGTGAATATCAACATGATGTTAATCAAAAACTATTAAGTGATAATCTAGATTTTACTGTATCTAAAGTAGTTAATAGTGTTGGTGTTAATATAAATACGGCTTCCTCATTTATATTAAATTATATAAGTGGATTAACTAAAACAATGATTAATAAAATACAAGAATATAAAAAGAATAATAAAATAAAATCAAGAAATGAATTAAAAAAGATATTATCACCAAAAGCTTATGAACAATCAATTGGTTTTTTAAGAGTATATGATGGAGATAATATACTTGATAAAACAGGTATTCATCCAGAATCATATGATGCTACTATGAAATTTTTAAAAATAATTAATTTAGATATCAAAGATATTAATACTAAAGAATTTAAAGATAAATTAAAGAATATTAAACCTAATGATTATCTAAAAGAATTAGATATTGATGAATATACATTAAATGATATAATCAAAGAATTATTAAATCCTGGAATAGACCCAAGAACTGAAGTGGATCCACCAATACTTAGGAGAGATGTTTTAACTATTGATGATTTAAAAGTAGGAATGAAATTAAAAGGAACAGTAAGAAATGTCTTATCGTTTGGTGCATTTGTCGATATCGGTTTACATGATGATGGTTTATTACATGTATCTAAGATGAGTAAATCATTTGTTAAAAATCCAATGGATATTGTATCTGTTGGTGATATTATTGATGTTTATATTGATTCAATAGATAAAAATAATAATAAAATTAGTTTATCTTTATATAAGAATTAATAATAATATTCAGTTGCATAAATAAAAAAATATGATATAATTTTAATTGTCTAGTGATTAGATAGTTAAAATTATTTATGCGGGTGTAGGTCAATGGTAGACTTCCAGCCTTCCAAGCTGATTACGTGAGTTCGATTCTCATCACCCGCTCCATTTTTGTATTAAGACTTATGTATCATAAGTTTTTTTTATAAATAATATAGTTTACATTAATAATACAAAAATATAAATTTGTATTATAAGTAAAAATGATGTCTTAATTGGTATCTTTTTTTTAAAATATTTAACGATAAACATATGTTTTTATTGACTTATAATCTAAAAGTGTGATAACATTACATATGTAATCGAAAGAAATGCCCAATTAGCTCAGTTGGTAGAGCGCGCGGCTGTTAACCGCTAGGTCGTAGGTTCGAGTCCTACATTGGGCGCCATTTGTAAATTAACTCACATATGTGAGTTTTTTTATTTATAATTATGTTATTATTAAAATGGGTGAGAGTTTATGACTATTGTTGATATGAAAAAAATAAGTCAAGATAAAATGGATTTTGATAAAAGAACATCTAAGATAGTAAAAGATATTAAACAAAAAAGAACTAAATATAATAATATATATAAAGAAATAAGAGAAAAGAATTGTGAAATTAATAAAAGTGGAAGCGAATTACTAAAAGTAATTAAGTATAATCAAATAATTGTACGTAAAAATATTGATACGTGTTCATATGAAGAATTAGAACAAGAATTATTTAAATATAGAAATCCTGAAATCTCTAGGATATTAAAACATATTAAAAAACTAAGAGATGAAATAAATGAATTAGCAGATGAAGCTATTAAAATTGAATTATATAATAATGGCTTAGAAGATGATACTGATGAAGAATTAACTATTGATTTAGATAAAATTAGAAAAAATAATTCTTTATAATTCTGGAAAATATAGGCAAATCACAGATATGTAAAAATGTCAAGGGTTTGCTTTTTTTGTATAATGATGTTAATATAAAAATCGTTCGACCAAATGAGGAGGACCAGAAATGAAAACAAATAAGGCTTCGAGTATATCTTGGGGTCATATCATTTGTTGTTTTATAATATTAGTTATATTTGTTATAACAATAGGTGTGCATATTAATGCAAAATCATTAGATGGAGTAAGTGATAATAATACATCAACCGATTCATCAGAGGTATTACCCCTGAAAGACACTAGGGAAGAATTACTTAAGAATATAAATATTACATCTAATGATGAAGTACAAAATGAGGTTGAATTAGCTGGACCTAAAGAGGAAGTAACAGTCAAAAGAACGGAATTAGATTGTTACATTACTATTTATTTGGATGACATAAAATTACTTGCAAAAATATATTCAGTAAATTATGAAGACCTTATCGACGATCTTTATAATAGATATGAATTATATTATAACGAGTATGGATTTAATGAAACTAATGTTGGCTATATACTTAATAAAAACAAATTAAGTACTTTCAAAAATATCCAGTATGGGTTGGTCGAATATATAAGTGATTATATTAATAAAAATCCTAGTAAAGTTAAAACTAGAAAAAAGTCATATACTGGTGGAAGTAGTTATGTAGAAAATTTGATTATATATCTTACTAAGTATATATATACAAATGTTGATACTAATATAGCATTAAGTATAGGAGCAGCAGAATCTGGATATTACCAAGTTGAATACATGTTAAGTGTAGGAAATGTATATGGTGGTATGTCTAGTAGTGGATTAATACATTATAATAATATCGAAGAAGGAGTACTATCTTATATTAAGATGTTATCTAATAACTATTTTGGAAAGGGTTTAAATACTATTTCTAAGATTGGCTATACATATTGTCCTAGTATATATAGTAATGGTAATAAGGTAGCAAGTCCCCACTGGATTAGTCTTGTTTCGACAGCTATGAAGAAATATTCAAATAGAAGCAAGAATATTACAGCTAGTGATTTGTTATAGAATAGGAATACTTATTGTATTTCTATTTTTTTTAACTTATAATTTCTTTAGAATAGAGTTGATATCTAATGAAATTTATTGAAGATTATAATATTGATAATAAGAAAGTTATATTGAGATTAGATTTAAATGTAACTATTAAAAATAATAAGATATTAGATAATACCAAAATAGTTAAGAGTTTAAAAACTATTAATTATTGTCTAGAGCATAATGATCATATATTAATTATGAGTCATTTAGGTAAAATAAAAACTGAGGAAGATAGGGGAAAAAATTCTTTAAAGATAGTATGTGATGAACTTAGAAAGTTATTACATAAAGATATATATTTTGTTCCAAGAACAAGAGGTAAAGAATTAGAAGATTCTTTTAGCAAACATGTTATTACCATGATGGAAAATACTAGATTTGAAGATCTAGATGGTAAGAAAGAATCAGGTTGTGATGAAGAATTAAGTAAATATTGGGCTTCTTTAGGTGATGTTTTTGTTAATGATGCTTTTGGTACAACACACAGAAAACATGCGTCTAATTATGGAATTAGTAAATATAGTAAAGTATCTTTATATGGATATTTAATACAAGAAGAAATAAATGGCTTAAAACCTATCATAAGTGATGTAAAAAGACCATTTACTGTAATTATGGGTGGTGCTAAGGTAGATGATAAAGTTGCCTTAATAAAAAGCTTATTAAATGATGCAGACTATTTACTAGTAGGTGGAGGAATAGCTAATACTTTTCTTAAAGCATCAGGTAAAGAAATAGGTAAGTCTTTATATTCTAAAGAATATGTAGATGAGATAAAGGATTTATTAAATAAATATTCATCTAAGATAATAATGCCAATAGATGTCGTAGTAACTGAAGAAAATAGTATTATAGATGAACCTAATAACATATCTATAGATGATATGAAATCAAATAATATTATTTATGATATTGGTCCAAATACTATAAATAATTATAAAGATATCATAGATAATTCAAATACCATATTCTTAAATGGAACAGTAGGTAAATATGAAGAACCTAATTATGCTAATGGTACAAAAGAATTATTAAATGTTTTAAAACATGCTAAATGTATTAAAATAGCAGGTGGTGGAGATGCCCTTGCATCTATTAATTCATTGCATCAAGAATCTTCATTTAATTATCTTTCAACTGGAGGGGGAGCAACACTAGAATATATTGCAACTAAAAAACTAGCTTGCTTTGAAGATGAAAAATGATATTAGTTTTAAATTTAAAAATGAATCTTTCTAAAGATAATATTATAGACTATGAAAATTTTATACATGATAAAAAAGTAATAATATTACCGCAATATCCATATTTATTATTTTTTAATCATGGTAGTTATTCTTTAGGTAGTCAAGATGTATCAAAATATGATAAAGGTTCTTATACTGGTGAAGTATGTGCTAAAGGTTTAAAATCTTTAGGAGTTAAATATGTTTTAATAGGTCATTCAGAACGTAAAGAATACTTTAATGAAACATTAAGTGACTTTCGTAAAAAAATACAAAATACTATTGATAATGATATGATACCTATATATTGTGTTAATGAAACTAAAGAACAATATCATAGTGATGAAGATTTTAAATTTCTTGAAGATGAACTAGAAGCAATACCTCCATATACAAGATATATAATAATTGCTTTTGAACCAAGTTGGCTTATAGGTAAAGACAATATAAATATAGATTATGAATATATTGGTAAAGCATTAATAAAAATAAAATCATGGTTAATGGAAAGAAACATTAATCATTCGATATTATATGGTGGCGGGGTTAATTCAATTAATGTAAATAAATTAAAAAAAATACCATGTATAGATGGGTTTATAATATCTTCTAGTGCATTAGATAAAGAAGAATTCAATAAAGTATATGAAGATATTAATAATTGAATAAATAATATTTATGATATATAATCGAACTCGTTAGGAATGATTCTATGGATAATATTAAAATAGGTATGAATTTAGAACTTCATTGTTATAAACATGATGGTAATATTCATACGGTATCAGATAAAATAACGGTATTAGATATTCAAGATGATTATATAGTTTGTGGTGATAACAAAACCACAATAACGGAAGATGATGGATCAAAACATAAAACTAAAGAACCAGCAATTATATTCTTTTATAAAAATAAATGGTTTAATATACTAGCACAGATGAAAAAAGACGGAACATATTATTATTGCAATATAGCAACACCATTCATAATTGAAGAAGGAGCACTTAAATATATAGATTATGACTTAGATTTAAGAGTATACCCGGATGGTAGATTTAAAATATTAGACCGTAATGAATATAATTATCATAAAAAAATAATGAAGTATTCTGATGAAATAGATAGAATATGTAATGAATCTTTACAAGAGTTAATAAAAATAAAAAAAGAAAATACCGG
>OMVK01000039.1:30000-51665 GCA_900314465.1 uncultured bacterium
ACTGGGGTTGTAGGACACTCTATACGGAGTTATAAAACATCTTACTAGTCGAATAGTTTGGAATAACTAATCAAAGAGCGTGAGAATCGTGTAGACGAAAGTTTGATGCCTCTTGAGTGTATCCTGAGTACGGCGAAACACGAGAAATTTTGTCGGAATCTGCGGGGACCATCCCGTAAGGCTAAATACTCCATATTGACCGATAGTGAACAAGTACCGTGAGGGAAAGGTGAAAAGAACCCCGGGAGGGGAGTGAAATAGAATTCTGAAACTATGTGCTTACAAAAAGTTCGAGCCCGTTAATGGGTGAGAGCGTGCCTTTTGCAGAATGAGCCGGCGAGTTATGGTGTAATGCAAGGTTAAGTGGTAAACACGGAGCCGAAGCGAAAGCGAGTTTTAATAGAGCGATTAGTATTATGCTGTAGACCCGAAACCGAGTGATCTAACCATGGGCAGGTTGAAGTAAGAGTGATATCTTATGGAGGACCGAACGAGGAAGCGTTGTAAAGCTTTTCGATGACCTGTGGCTAGCGGTGAAATTCCAATCGAACTCGGAAATAGCTGGTTCTCCCTGAAATAGGTTTACGCCTAGCCTCGTATGTTTCTTATTGGAGGTAGAGCACTGAATATGGAATGGCGGCGTATAGTCGTACTGACTGTAATCAAACTCCGAATGCCAGTAAGTTTAGTACGGGAGTCAGTGTATGGGTGATAACGTTCATACGCGAGAGTGAATTAACACAGATCATCAGCTAAGGTCCCCAAATTAGCATTAAGTGGAAAAGGATGTGAAATTGCACGAACAGCTAGGAGGTTGGCTCAGAAGCAGCCATCCTTTAAAGAGTGCGTAATAGCTCACTAGTCGAGTGACACTGCGCCGAAGATGTACCGGGGCTAAGTACAATACCGAAATCGCGGATTCATAGGTAACTATGAGTGGTAGGGGAGCGTTCCAAGTGCGTTGAAGGTTGACCGTGAGGACAATTGGAGTGCTTGGAAGTGAGAATGCCGGTGTGAGTAGCGCAAGATGGGTGAGAATCCCATCCACCGATTGACTAAGGGTTCCTGGGGCAGGTTCGTCCACCCAGGGTTAGTCGGGACCTAAGGCGAGGCCGAAAGGCGTAGTCGATGGACAACAGGTTTATATTCCTGTACTATCTATATAACTGATGGAGTGACGGAGAAGGCTAGGAAGAGCCAGTTATTGGATTCTGGTCAAAGCACAAAGGTTTATAATTAGGGAAAACCGGTTATAGATAAGCTGAAGTGTGATAGTGAAACTGTTTACAGTGAAATCTTCTGATGCCAAGCTTCCAAGAAAAGCTTCTAGGGCTAATTATATAGATACCCGTACTCAGAACCGACACAGGTGGTCAAGGAGAGAATCCTAAGGTGAGCGAGAGAACCACGGTTAAGGAACTCGGCAAAATAACCCCGTAACTTCGGGATAAGGGGTGGTCACTTCGGTGACCGACACTAAAGACGCCCAGGCAACTGTTTACCAAAAACATAGGTTTCTGCAAATTCGAAAGAAGAAGTATAGGAGCTGACACCTGCCCAGTGCTGGAAGGTTAAGAGGAGTGCTTAGATAGACGCAAGTCGATGATTCGAAGGTACGAATTGAAGCCCCAGTGAACGGCGGCCGTAACTATAACGGTCCTAAGGTAGCGAAATTCCTTGTCAGGTAAGTTCTGACCCGCACGAAAGGTGTAATGATTTGGGCGCTGTCTCAAACTTAGACTCGGTGAAATCTTAATACCTGTGAAAATGCAGGTTACCCGCAGCTGGACAAAAAGACCCCATGGAGCTTCACTGTAAGTTGATATTGAAACCAGGTAATTAATGTAGAGGATAGGTGGTAGACTTTGATGTATAGACGCCAGTTTATACGGAGTCGCCCTTGGAATACCACCCTTTGATTGCTTGGTCTCTAACTTGCACCCATTATCTGGGTGGAGGACAGTGTCTGCTGGGCAGTTTGACTGGGGCGGTCGCCTCCCAAAGAGTAACGGAGGCGCACAAAGGTTCCCTCAGATTGGTTGGAAATCAATCGTTGAGCGTATTGGTATAAGGGAGCTTGACTGTGAGACTTACAAGTCGAGCAGGTACGAAAGTAGGTCAAAGTGAACTTGCGGTTTGAATATGGAATTGCCGTCGATTAACGGATAAAAGTTACCCTGGGGATAACAGGCTGATACCACCCAATAGTTCACATAGACGGTGGTGATTGGCACCTCGATGTCGGCTCGTCTCATCCTGGAGGAGTATTAGATTCCAAGGGTTGGGCTGTTCGCCCATTAAAGAGGCACGCGAGCTGGGTTCAGAACGTCGTGAGACAGTTCGGTCTCTCTCCACTGCGGGCGTAGGAAAATTGCGAAGGGCTGTCTCTAGTACGAGAGGACCGAGATGGACAAACCTATGGTATATCAGTTGTCACGCCAGTGGCATCGCTGAGTAGCTATGTTTGGACTGGATAATCGCTGAAAGCATCTAAGCGAGAAGCCAACTTCTAGATGAGTTTTCCCATATGTATATAGTAAGAATCGTTGTAGACTACAACGTTGATAGGCTAGAGCTGGAAGAATAGTGATATTTTGAGGTGACTAGTACTAATAGTTCGAGGATTTAATCATTTTAATTATGATGAGTAATACATTATCTTGTTTTTAAAGAACAAAATCAAATATATTAAGCTTGTGACGATAGCCTAGTGGATACACCTCTTCCCATCCCGAACAGAGAAGTTAAGCACTAGTACGCTGAAAATAGTTTAGGCGAAGATAAGAAGTTGCAAACTTTTTTTTTGCTTAAAAATAGAATTATACATATAAGACATATATTTTTATTGCATTATAAAAAATAGTGCTGTTATAATTATCTAAGGTGATACATTATGGATTATAAATATACTTCAAGAAGTGAAGAAGATACAATGGAATTAGCTGAGAATATCGAGTCAGAAAAATTTCCAGGAATGGTTATTTGTTTAAATGGAGATTTAGGATCAGGTAAAACTGTTTTTGTTAAAGGGTTTGCTAGATCACTTGGGATGACTGAGAATATTACAAGTCCAACATTTAATATTGTTAAAGAATATAATTCTGGAGAAATGCCTTTAAATCATATTGATGCATATCGTATTGATGAAACAGACCATACAATAGCATTTGATGATTATTTTAATTCTAATGGTATTACAATAATTGAATGGTCAGACTTGATCAAAGATAAATTACCTGATGAAAGATTAGAAATTAAATTTAAAATAGTTAATGAAAACGTACGTGTTCTTGTTTTAAAACCATATGGTTCTAAATATGAAGATGTAGTAAATTCGGTTTTATAAACACATTTATGTGTTTTTTTTGTTTCTTTAAATTATGGTTATCTAGTGTTATAATACTTACGTTTGGAAGTGATATATATATGTATACATTACTTATTGATACACATGATAAAGATATTCTAGTTTGCATTTATAAAGATGGAAGAGAGTTAAAACATATTAGTAAAGAATCTCCTAATAATCATTCTAATATAGTAATGCCTATGTTAAGTGATTTATTTAATTCATTAAATATAAAAATTAATGATCTAAAACAAATACTTGTTATTAATGGTCCAGGTTCTTTTACTGGTGTTAGAGTTGGTGTTACAATTGCTAAGACTATAGCCTATTGCTTGAATATTCCAATTAAGACTATATCTTCATTAGATATGTATGCAGTTAGTACAGATACTAGTTCAAATAAACTTGTTTTATTACATGATTTTAAAGGTGCTTATATATGCCTTTATTCAAAAGATAACAGAGTGCTTGATGGACCGTTTTATATGTCTAATAATGATTTAAACAAGTATTTAAAAGATAATGACTATTCTAAGATAGTTATTGATAATAAAATAGATTTAAATAAAGTATATTCATATTCTCTTAATATTAAGAATACGATATGTCATAATGTTAATCCGTTATATATAAAAGAAATAGATGCACTTAAAAATGATAGGAAAAGCTTGCCAACAAGATTTGAATGATATAAATTTAATTGGTTTACAAATTAAGCCTAACTTTAAAAACATATATCATATGGAAGATGTTTTAACTCAAGATTATGCCTGTGTTTATGTTTATGAAGAAAATAATAAGATAATTGGATTTATACATACTGAATATCATTATGAAATTACAGATATTATTAATATTGCCATAAAAGAAGAATATCATCATAAACATATTGGATCTAAATTACTTCAGTATATTATTGATAATACAAAGTCCGATAAAATTATGCTTGAAGTAAGACCATCTAATATAAATGCTATTAGTTTATATAATAAATTTAATTTTAAAGAAATATATCGTAGAAAACATTATTATGATAATAATGAAGATGCTATTATAATGGAAAGGATTGTTAAAAATGAGTAAAGATATTTATATACTTGGAATTGAAACATCATGTGATGAAACCTCAATGTCTATTGTAAAAAATGGTTATGAGGAAGTAGCTACGACAATTTTAACACAAATGGATACTCATGCAGAATTTGGTGGTGTTGTTCCAGAAATAGCATCACGTATGCATACAGAAAATATAACAATTGTTCTAGACGATTTACTAAAAAAAGCTAATATGTCTGTTAATGATGTAGACGCAATTGCTGTTACTTATGCACCAGGGTTACTTGGTAGCCTATTAGTTGGTGTTGAATTTGCCAAAACATTATCATTTATATACAATAAACCACTTATTGCAACAAATCATATTGCAGGTCATATATATGCTAATATGCTTGTTAAGAAAATAGAATTTCCTGCATTAGCATTAGTAATATCTGGTGGACATACAGAGCTTGTTTTAATGAAAGATGATTATAAATTTGAAGTATTAGGTTCAACGCAAGATGATGCAATTGGCGAATGTTTTGATAAAGTTGCCCGTGTAATTGGTCTTCCATATCCAGGTGGACCAAATGTTGAAAAATATGCTTTAAAAGGTAAACACACATATGATTTGCCAATACCAATGAATAATGATTCTCTTGATTTTAGTTATTCAGGATTAAAATCTTCGATAATTAATCTTGCTCATAATGAAGAGCAGAGAAATCATGAAATACGTAAATATGATTTAGCAAGATCTTTTCAAGATGTTGCTGTTGATGAATTAGTTAGAAAAACAAAATTAGCTATAAGAAAAGAAAAAAATAATATTAAAGAGGTAATCGTAGCTGGTGGTGTTTCTGCAAATAAATATTTACGTAGCGAAATGCAAAAATTATGTGATAGTGAAAATGTTGAGTTATCAATCCCTCCGATAAGATATTGTACTGATAATGCTGCAATGATTGCTTGTGCTGCTTATCCTCAATACTTAAAGAAAGATTTTTCTAATTTAGAATTAGATGCTAAAAGTGAAGATAATTTATTTAATGATTAAGATGTAAATCTTAGTCTTTTTTTATATATATAAAAATTCTTCATGATATAATTACTATGAAAAGGATAGTTGATGTGTGATGACTTTAACCAAAACAGAATTAGAACAATTAAATAATTACTGGAGACTTACTAATTATTTATCAGTAGGACAGCTATACTTACTAGATAATCCATTGCTAAAAAGACCGCTTAGAATTAGTGATATAAAACCGAGACTTGTAGGTCATTGGGGAACAGTTCCAGGTCAAAATTTTATACTTACTCATTTAAATAGAGCAATAACTAAATATGATTTAAATATGATATATGTTATTGGACCGGGACATGGTGGCGAAGCAGAAGTTACTAACGCTTATTTGGATGGGACATATACAGAATTATATCCAGAAATAACGCAAAATGAAAAAGGATTACAAAAATTATTCAAGCAATTTTCTTTCCCTGGAGGAATATCTAGTCATGTTTCTCCGGAGTGTCCTGGGTCAATACATGAGGGTGGAGAACTAGGTTATTCACTTGCGCATGCTTTTGGTGCAGCACTTGATAATCCTGATTTAATAGTTGCTACAATTGTAGGCGATGGCGAAGCAGAAACTGGTCCACTTGCAACGAGTTGGAATATAAACAAATTTTTAAATCCAGTTACTGATGGAACCGTGCTTCCAATATTACACTTAAATGGATTTAAAATATCAAATCCAACAGTTCTTGGAAGAATATCTCATAGTGAATTAAAAAATTTATTTACTGGTTATGGATGGGATCCCATATTTGTTGAAGGTAGTGATCCAATTGTAATGCATGAAAAAATGGCAGAAGCAATTGACGAGGCAATATCAAAAATTAAAAATATAAAAGAGAGTGCCAAAGAATCAGGAGTTCTTGATTCACTACATTTTCCAATGATTATCTTTAGAACACCAAAAGGATGGACTGGTCCTAAAGAAGTGGAGGGAAGCTTTAAAGCTCACCAAATACCATTAGCTGTAGATGAAAGTCATGCAGGTAACTTAAAAGAGTTAGAAGAATGGATGAAAAGCTATCATGTCGAGGAATTTTTCAATGAAGATGGAAGCGTAAAAAAGGAAATAACTAGTTTTTTACCTAAAGGTAATAAGCGAATGAGTGCAAATCCAATTGCCAATGGTGGTCTTTTACGCAAAGAGTTAATATTACCTGATATTAAACAATATATGATTAAAGAAAATCATGGACAGGTTGAAGCTCAAGATATGATGGAATTAGGAAAATATCTTCGTGATATTTTTAAAGAAAATGAAAAAAATAAAAACTTTAGAATATTTGGTCCCGATGAAGCAATGTCTAATAGATTAAATTTTGCTTTTGATGCAACTAATAGACAATGGCTACTTCCAATTAATACTAATGTAGATGAACACATGAATACATATGGAAGAATAATGGATTCTTATTTATCAGAACATCTTTCTGAAGGTGGACTTGAAGGCTATATATTAACTGGAAGACATGGTATTTTTGATTCATATGAATCATTTGCTAGAGTAATTGATTCAATGGTATCTCAATTTGGTAAATGGAATAAAATGTGCCGTGAAATTCCTTGGAGAGAACCAATAAGTGCATTAAACATCTTAATAACATCACATATTTGGCAACAAGATCATAATGGATATACCCACCAAGAACCAGGTTTTATAAATCATGTTTTAAATAGAAAAAGAAATATGGTATCAGTATATTTACCATATGATGCCAATTCATTAATATATACAATAAATAATTGTTTAAAAGATAAAAATAAAATAAATACAATTATTGCTTCAAAGCATCCTAGACCACAATGGTTAAATTATGAGGAAACAATAAATCATTGTGAAGCTGGTATAGGTATATTTGACTTTGCTTCAGATGGAAATCCCGATATTGTATTAGGATGCGCAGGAGATACACCAACTCTTGAAGTGCTTGCTGCAACATCTATTTTAAGACAAAATGGTATTAAAGTACGTGTTGTTAATGTAATAGATTTATTAAAACTTGAACAAATGTCTGAAGAAGACTTTGATAAATTATTTACTCTTGATAAACCAGTAATATTTGCATTTCATGGATATCCAAATGTAATAGAAGAACTAATTTATAAAAGAACACATCGTTTTGCTATAATTCATGGATATGAAGAAGAAGGAACAATAACAACACCGTTTGATATGCGTGTTTTAAACAAGATAGATAGATATCATTTAGTAATTGATGCTATAGATTTACTTGGAAATAAAAACAACAATCTAAAAGATTATTGTTTACAAAAACTAGACGAACATAATAAGATGATTAGAGAAACAGGTAATGAAATACCTGAAGTGCTTAACTGGAAATGGAAAGATACTAACAATTAGTATCTTTTTTTATCTGATAATTTCCATCAAAATTCCAAATATTTAATTTACCATTAGCCTTAATCGGATAAATAGCTTCGATATTATCCAATATCCATGCATATCTTCCAATTTCATACATACCAAGTTTATATTCATTACTATTTTTTATATTATCAATAAATTTATCATCCATATAAATACAATCAATTAAATTAGCTTTTAATATTATATGTCCATTATTCATATTAATATTCTTGGATATTTCAATAACATATGGATTTAATAAATTGCTATTTATAGATTTTTTACTAGCATGAATAAATATTTCACCACGATAGTTTGTTTTATAACTTCTTGTTTCTATATGTTTATAACCATTTAATATTAATGATGCATATGGTTCTTTAATACTTAATACTTTCATTTAACCACCAATAAATATTATACAATAAAACATTCTATTTAGAATGTTTTATTATTACTTCATTATTATCACTTGTATTTGTATCAAAAACAGAATAATCTTTAGCTCTTCCAGCAACATGTTCTATATATTTAGGATCTCCATATCCTGAATATAAAACAGTATTTGTATAATTATTATAATCTGTTTTGCTTTCATCTTGAATTATATATTGAACAGGAATACCAGTTTCATCACTTGTTGCTTTTAAAATCTTATCTGTATTACTTGTACCCGCATTATATGCCATGATAGCTAGCATCGTATTATCATCATATTTCTTATTTAAATAATTGAGTACAATGGCTCCAGCTGCAATTTGTGTCTTGGGATGTTTTAAATCCTCCTGTGTAATAATTATATCAGCATCTTTAAATCTATTAACATCATTAGAAAATGCAATAGTTTCATATTTATTATCTATATAGTTATAGGCTTTTATTTCCATATCTTTAAAAGCATCAGATTCAAATCCCATCAGTTTATTATTTTCTGCATTACCATTACTTTCTTGGGCAATCATAGAAATCAACAAGTCTCTTGAAATTCCCCATTTTTGCGAAACTTCATTAATATAGTCACTATATTTTAACGCGTTATTAATAGCATCTGTATCATCAAGAGTATTATAGGGATTATAATAAATTATGTCATTATTAATATCATCTGTAAGCGAATTATTATTTTCGTCGTCATAACTAATATCACTGGTTGTATTTTGATCATCTATTTCATTATCTTCATAATTATCTTCAGGTATTTCTTGCCATGTAATAACACCAGTATCCATATCAATAGTAGATTTATTATTTTTTTTAACTTCATAAAGCATAGAACCAACAACTGCCGTAGCTAATAATGAAAGCCCTACTTTTACAATTCTTTTCTTAGTAATAATATTACCACTTATATAACTATTAATTTCTTTATGATTTAACTTACTAAATACTTTTTTATAATTTCTAATAATTACTTCATCATTTTCTATATTAACTAATAAATCTTTAGAATTAACTGATAATCTGATAATATCATTACGATAATCACCTGAATCAATTTTAGTAATAATATAATTCATTATTAACATTGAATATTTATTTTTTAACTTAATATTATTTTTATATCCAATAATTTTATTATTAATTATTTTAAACGTATATCTATTTTTAGCTTTCATTTTCATTTTCCATTTCATGCTTTATTTTTTCTAATAAATTATCATCAATATCTTTTATAACATATTTATTATTAATAAATGCTATTTCACTAATATAAGTATTATTATCATCAGAATATGCAATATAATCTTTATTACTATAACTAATAATATTAACTATATCATATTTTTTATTATCAATAGTTATATTCATATTATCATCTCTAATAAAATTATAACATGAAATAGATATTTTATAGATTTCTTTAATTTAATTTACATTTAAGATATAATATAAACAAATGGAAGTGATAATATGTGTGGTATTGCTGGTTTTGTTGGTAAAATGGATAATCCTAAAAAGGTATTAAAACAAATGACTGATATTATTGCTTATCGAGGTCCTGATGCTGAAGGTAGTTATTTTGATAAAGATGTTGCATTAGGTCATCGTAGACTTGCAATAATAGATATAAAATCAGGTAAGCAACCAATGATATCTAATAGTAAAAAAAATATTATTGTATTTAATGGTGAAATATATAATTTTAAAGAGTTAAAAAAGGAATTGCCAAATTATGATTTTAAAACTAATTCAGATACTGAAGTATTACTTGCAGCATATGAAAAATGGGGTCATGATATGGTTAATCATTTAAGGGGAATGTTTGCTTTTGCAATTTGGGATAGTAAAAGAGAAGAACTATTTATGGCAAGAGATAAATGGGGAATAAAACCATTATATTATACTTATATGAATAATGTCTTTATGTTTTCTTCAGAAATAAAGGCTTTTTTGGGAAATCCTGCTTTTAAAAAAGAATTAAATACTGACATATTAGCATCTTATTTATGTTATAATTCAACACCTACAAGAGAAACATTTTTTAAGAATGTATATAGGTTAGATCCAGGAACAATACTAATATATAAAAGTGGAAAAATTGAAAAAAAAGAATATTTCCATTTAGATTTTGAACCAAAAGAGGAAACACTAGAAGAGGCAAAAGAAGAAATAGCAAAAGCTATGAAGGATTCTGTAGAACATCATCAAATTGCTGATGTTGAAGTTGGGTCTTTCTTATCATCAGGTATTGATTCTAGTTACTTAGTTTCAATTGCTAAACCTGATAAAACATATACTGTAGGCTATGATAATCCTAAATATGATGAAATATCATATGCAAAAGATTTATCAAAAAAATTACATATAAATAATACTTCTAAAAAAATAACAAAAAAAGAATATATTAATAATTTTGAAAAGATTATGTATTACATGGATGAACCATTAGCTGATCCATCTGCAATTGCATTATATTTTGTAGCAGAAATAGCATCTAAAGACGTAAAAGTAGTTATGTCTGGAGAAGGTGCAGATGAGTTATTTGCAGGCTATTTAACTTATTTAGAAGATTATTCACAAGAATGGTATATGAAAATACCATATTCATTAAGACATATTGCATCTAATATTGCTGGATTATTTCCTGATGTAAGAGGATTTAATTTCATATATAGACGTGGTCAAAAACTCGAAGATTATAATATAGGTTTAGGTCGTGTATTTAGAACTAAAGAAGCAATGAAGATTGTAAAATGTCCTAATCAAATAAAACCTGAATCTTTAACACAAGAAATATACAAAGAAAATAAAGGCAAATCAAATACTATTAAAAGACAAGCAATTGATTTCTATTTATGGTTAGTTCATGATTTCCTTCATGCAGTAGATAGAAATACGATGATGTTTGGCCTTGAAGCTAGAACTCCCTTCTTAGATGATAAAGTATATGAAGTAGCAAGACGTTTACCGGATAATCTAAAACTAGATCATGAAGGACATACTAAAATAGCTTTAAGAGCAGCTGCTAAAGGAACAATACCAAATGATGCTTATAAAAAGAAAAAGTTAGGTTTCCCTGTTCCTTTAAGAGAATGGATTAAAGATGATGATTTACATAATAACATAAAAGAAAAATTTTCTTCATCTGATGCCGAAAAATTCTTCAATCAAAAAGAAATACTTAAATTGCTTGATGAAACAATTAATGGAAGAAAAGATACATACAAAAAAGTATGGGTAATATATACATTTTTAGTTTGGTATGATATATATTTTAATGATAAATATAAAGAATATATGAAGGTGTAATAATGAATAAAACAAAAAAAGTACAAGAAAAAAATACAAAGAAGAAATCCAAAAAGAAAATAATTATTATATTATTAATAGTTGTTGCTATATTAGTTGTTGGTTTTTTAGTATATAAATTTGTTTTTAAAAAGACAAATACTAGTGATAGTATATTTACAGAAAATACATTAAATACTATAGATAACTATGGTATAACATTATCCGATAAAGATACTGAATTATATAAAGAAGAATATGAAAAATTAAAATCAAATCTCGAATCAAATAATATAGATTATGATGCATATGCAGAAAGTATTGCTAAATTATTTATTATAGATTTATATACTATTGATAATAAATTAAATAAATATGATGTAGGTGGAGTAGAATTTGTATATCCAAACAATTTAGATAACTATAAATTAAATGTTGAGGATACATTATATAAATATGTTGAAAATAATGGAGATAATAAAAGAACACAAGATTTACCAGAAGTTAAAAGTATAACTGTTAAAAGTGTTAAAAATACTCAATATGAAATAAAATCAGAAAATCAAAAATATGATGCATATGATTTTCGATTAAGTTGGGATTATACAGAAAAGAACGATTACGATAATGAAGGAGAAGTAATTGTCATAAATAAAGATAATAAAATGTATGTTGTTGAGAAAAACTAGAAATTATCTAGTTTTTTATTATATATTAATAAATAGGTGATTCATATGTGCTTAGAAGAACTTTTAAATAAAAATAATATAAAAGATTTTGAAATGTATGGTAATGATATAGCTAAAGTTAAACCAATATCTAAATTTAATAAGAAATGTAATGTTATACTTGTAACAGCTACTAATCCGACTAAGTTTGGTGAAGGTAAGACAACAGTTGCTATAGGTTTACATGATGCATTAAGAAAATTAAATGTCAATAGTGCATTATGTTTAAGAGAACCATCAATGGGACCTGTATTCGGTATTAAAGGTGGTGCAACAGGTGGTGGGAAAGCAAGAATATTACCAGAAGATAAAATTAATTTACACTTTACAGGTGACTTTCATGCAATAACTAGTGCAAATAATTTAATATGTGCCTGTATAGATAATGAAATATATCAAGGTAATAGCTTGGATATTAAAGAGGTAACATTTAATAGATGTATGGACATGAATGATAGGGCATTAAGAGATATAACACTTAATTGTAGTAAGTATGAAAGAAAAGCAAAATTTGATATTACTGCTGCCTCAGAAATAATGGGAATATTCTGTCTTGCTAAAGATATTGATGATTTAAGAAAAAGAATTAGTAATATTATCATAGGTTATAATAGTAATCATGAAGAAATATATGTAAGTGATTTAGGTATTACAGATGCCGTTGTAGGTTTATTACTTGATGCTTTTAAACCCAATATAGTAAGAACTAATGAAAATAATTTATCATTTGTTCATGGTGGACCTTTTGCAAATATTGCCCATGGATGCAATTCACTAATAAGCTTAGAAACAGCCTCCAATTATGGAGATTATATCGTAACTGAAGCAGGTTTTGGATCTGATGCTGGTGGTTTTAAATTCATAGATATTTTAGCGCGTGATAACTTTAACATTTATGGCGTAGTATTAGTTACAACTATTCGAGCACTTAAATATAATGGTAATGGTGATATTAAAAAAGGTATATCTAATTTACAAGCTCACATAGATAATCTTACATATTTAAATACTAATTTGGTTGTAACACTAAATAAATTTGATGATGATACAGATGAAGATGTAAATTATGTAAAAGAATATGTTGAATCACAAAATATTTTAGTTAGTGTAAATACTATATACCAAGATGGTTCTAATGGTGCAATTGATTTAGCTAGAAAAATAATATCATTTAAAAATAAAAAGAAAATAAATTACTTATATAATATTAATGATAATTTAGAGGATAAAATTAATAGCTATTTACATCATATATGTCATGCAACAGGTTATACTTGTACAACGGAAATTAAAGATAAAATAAATTATTTAAATAAATATAAATATCCAATATGTGTTGCTAAAACTCAATATAGTATTAGTGATAATCCAAAATTATTAGGTTATCCTAAAGATTATCAAGTTAGTATTAAAGATATTAAAGTAAACAATGGTTCTAAATTCATCGTAGTATACTTAGGTAATATTATAACTATGCCTGGTTTATCAAAAGAGCCATCAGCTAAAAAAATAAGAATAGAAAATAATTCTGTTATATTACCACGATAATTCTTTAACATCTCATATTGTTGATTTATAATAATAAACTTGTGAGGTGTAGTTATGGAAGATAAAATAAAGATTATAAGTTCATTAATAAAAGCATTTGAAACGAGAAATGAACTTTTACACGAAGAAATAAAAAGGAATGAAGAAGCAATTAAAAAAATGAAGAATGAATTATTCTTTATCGAGGAAAATAAAAAAATAAGCAAAGAAACATCAACTAATATCTAGTTGACGTTTTTTTGTTAAAATTATTTAATAAATCGAATAAAACTAGTAAAATTAATAATAAAGGTACAATTAATATAAGAAATGAGTGATTTCTATGAATTTCGACTTTAAAAATTCACTTGTAGGTTATGATGAATCAAATACAAAAGATTTATTAACTAAGATAAAGCAAGTAGTAGATGATACTAATACAAATATAAGTGCATCTATGAATGAAGTAATAGATGGAATAGATTATTACTGAGTAGGAATGGGTGCAGAAGCATTCAAAGAAGTCCAAAGAGAAGATATAAAAGAACTATCAAATGCCTTTTCTGAAATATCACAAGGAATACAAAATAACATATTAATTATGGGACAGGATGTAGTAAACAGTGATAACGTAATAGCAGCAAGTATAAATGGATTAATTGACACAAATACATCTGGTTATACAGGAAATAATTCAGTTAATCAAAGTATTAGTGCTAGTGTAAATGGCGGTATTCCATCAAATATTTTAGATAGCATTGTTAATGCTTTGGAAAGAACTGGAGCAACACTTGCAACAGCAGGAACATATGCTGGTAAGGGTGTTATGTCTTTTACAGAGAATATTGGAGATGCAGGTGTAATAGCATGTACAACAATGCTTACACCGGTAACAGCTCTTTTTGATGGAGTTGGCTATTTAACATCAAACTTAACAGGTTCAAGTTATGAACCAATAACTGATGATGTTTGGAATGCAACAAAAGAACTAACATCTCAAAATTTAACAATGATGTATTTGATGATATTGAAAATTCGCCATATGGGAAATGGCTTCAAGATAATGCATATGGCTATGATACAGTCAAGGATGTTCCTACACTTGTTGGATATATAGGTGCGGCAGTTGGTACAACAGTTTTAACTGGTGAATTAGGAAGTGCAGCTAGCTTGTCATCAGCTTCAACAGGTGCGGCCTTAGGATACAATCGTTACCAACAATTAGTACAGGAGTAGGAGCTACAAATGCAGTAATAAACGCAGTAGCAAGAACTGGAGTCAGTGCGGTTAAAGGAGCATCAAATGTTCCACTTGGATCTGTAGCTCATTTGTTATATGATCCATCTACAGAAAAGCAACAAGAGTTACTAAACACAATAAATTATGATGACAATGGTAATCAAATAAACAACAAGGCATGGGATGATTTAACATTAGGGGAAAAAACTAGTTTATATTATGAAGATGCTGGTGGAACAAAACAAATAATTTCATCAGGTGAATATTCTGCATTAGCAAATGGTACAATCGAGGCAGTAAATCTTGGAATCGATTTAAAAAATAACATTAAAGATAATATAACTAATCGTGAACAGCCAAGTAACACATCTGGTATCAGAGCACCAATTCTAAAGCCAGCACGTAAATTAAAAGATACAAGAGTAGTATCGAAAATACTAAATATATTAGATAAAGCAACATCTAATAGTTCAAAAAATATGATAGATTTAACTATCAACTCTGCTTATGATGCGGAAAAAACAAAAATATCAGATGAATTTGATACAATAGATTCATAATTATATAAATAAGCAAAAAAAATATATAGTAAAATTAATATGGAGGTTAGAATATGAATAATGTGAAGTATTTACCAATAGGTACAGTAGTAATGCTAAAAGGTGGTAAAAGAAAAATAATGATAATTGGATTTGAAATGAGTTCAAATAAAGATGGAGTAAATAAACATTATGATTATGCTGGATGTATATATCCAGAAGGAATGCTTGATTATAATACTGGGTTATTTTTTAATCATGATCAAATAGAAAAAATATATTATATGGGTTACAAAAGTGATGAACACATACTATTTGATAAAGCATTAAAAGATTATATTAAAAAAGAAAATGATAACATAAATCAGGAGAGTAACAATGAACAATAAAACATATTTACCAATAGGCACAGTAGTAATGCTAAAAGGTGGTAAAAAGAGAATAATGGTTATAGGTTATGAAATGCAATATGTAGATGACAAAGGTGTTAAACAACGTTTTAACTATGCAGGATGTTTATTCCCAGAAGGATTAATAAACACCAACGAAGTGTTATTATTTAATAATAATCAAATAGAAAAAATATATTTTACAGGTTACTCTGATGAAGAACAAAAACAATTTAATACTAAATTACTAGAGTTGATTAATAAACAACTAGTACCTAATGTTAATAATCAAAATAGTACAACATTAGGAGAACCAAATTTGTATTCAAATGATAGACCACAAATAACACAAGTTAACAGTACAAATAATTAATATAAGAAATGAGTGATTTCTATGAATTTTGACTTTAAAAATTCACTTGTAGGTTATGATGAATCAAATACAAAAGATTTATTAACTAAGATAAAGCAAGTAGTAGATGATACTAATACAAATATAAGTGCATCTATGAATGAAGTAATAGATGGAATAGATTATTACTGAGTAGGAATGGGTGCAGAAGCATTCAAAGAAGTCCAAAGAGAAGATATAAAAGAACTATCAAATGCCTTTTCTGAAATATCACAAGGAATACAAAATAACATATTAATTATGGGACAGGATGTAGTAAACAGTGATAACGTAATAGCAGCAAGTATAAATGGATTAATTGACACAAATACATCTGGTTATACAGGAAATAATTCAGTTAATCAAAGTATTAGTGCTAGTGTAAATGGCGGTATTCCATCAAATATTTTAGATAGCATTGATAATGTTTTGGAAAGAACTGGAGCAACAATTGCAACAGCAGGAACATATGCTGGCAAAGGTTTAATGTCTTTTGGTGAGGATGTTATGGATGCTGGTGTAATAATAGGTGCAGCTGCACTTACACCAACAGCATTACTTACTGATGGAGCTGGTTATATAGCATCAAAATTAACAGGTGCAGATTATGAACCAGCAACAAAGGCAATGTGGAGTGCAGCAAAGGGTTTTACTTCAAAAACACTGACAGAAGATTTGTTTAATTCAATGGAAGATACATCTTATGGAAAATGGCTTCAGAATAATGCATATGGATATGATACAGTAAAAAATGTTTCAACATCAGCTGGTTATATGGCTGGAACAGTTGGAGCAACAATTTTAACAGGTGGATTAGCAGGAGGTATATTAGGACTAACTCCAGCAGCAACAGGTGCATTACTTACTGGTGCAACATCACTTGGAAGAAATACTACTGCAGCTTGGAGAGATGGTGCATCAACAACAGGAGGACTTGCCTATGGTAGTGTAATGGGTGCAAAAGATGCCGCAATGGGATATGTAGCATTACCAACAATTGGTACAGGTGTGAGTGTTGCAAATTCAGCATTAAATGCGGTAGCAAGAACAGGTCTTAATGCAGCACAAAGTGCACTTGATGTTCCACTTGAATCAGCAGCACATTTGTTATATGATCCATCAAAAGAAAAACAAAATGAATTATTAAATTTAACAAATTTTGATGAAGATGGTAATCAAATAAATAATAAGACATGGGAAGATTTAACTATATCAGATAAAGCTAAATTATATTTTGATGAAGCTGGTGGAACAAAGCAAATGATTACATCAGTAGCAACATCTGCATTAGTAAGTGGAGGGATGGAAGCTGCTAATTCATTGGTTAGTGCAAAACAAAATTTAGATTCTGATAATATTAGTACAAAAGAATCAACTGTAGACTTAGAAGATACTCTAGAGATGGAACCTGTAAAAGAATCAACTGTAGACTTAGAAGATACTCTAGAGATGGAACCTGTAAAAGAATCAACTGTAGACTTAGAAGATACTCTAGAAATGAACCCTGTAAAAGAATCAACTGTAGATTTAGATGATACTCTTGAGATGGAGCCTATAGATTTAAATAAAAACGATTCAAACTCAACTTTAAATAATAAAAACAATAATGAAAATATAGTAACAATAAAAGAAACAAAAGATACAACATTTGACGGAAATGCAAAGTCATTTAAAGATGTACAAAGATTCCTTCAACCACGATCAGAAGCAATTACAGCAATGTCTAAACATTTTGGTGATGCCGGTGAAAAGGTAAATGATCTCTTTAGAAAGGGTATGACTGCAGAAGAAATAATGAATGTTTTGCCAGATAACGAAAAGGGACAATTTAAAGAATATTTAACCAACACTCATGCTGGACAATGGCTTTCAGGTCTATCTAAAGATCAAATTAAGTCAATCAATTATTATTCATCTATAAGTTGCGATGGAATACAAAATGAGCTTAGAGCTGCAACGACTGATGCAGATATAATTATTAATAGGGACAAAGTTAAAAATATAGATTCTGCCCTTGAACAGTTTGGTGGAACAAGAGAAGATGCTGTTTTATATAGAGGAGTTAACCTTAATTCATTTGCAGCTCAAGAAGGTTATGGCGAACTATTTAATGGAGTAAATGCAAATGATCCTGTAGAAATATATGCGACACTTTCAACATTAACCGGAAAAACTTTTCATGATAAAGCATATATGAGTGCCTCACCTGGCCTAAATACATGTTTTAAAAATAGAAAAATAATACTAGAAATTGATACACCAAAAGGAAGTAAAGGAGCATATATTAATCAAATATCTGATTTTTACAACTCCGAAAATGAGTTTCTTTTACCACGTGATACATCATTAAAAATGGCAGGTGTAGCACTAAAAAAGATTGGTAATGATGAAAAAGTTGTTGTTCATTGTAAATATGAATAAATAGTATGATATAATACAAAATAATAATAATGGAGGGATAATATGAATAATGATAATAAAAGGAAAAGTTTTCCAGATGCAAAATTTACATTTAAAGATGATGAAGGTAAAACTAAAGAACAAATAGAAGAAGAAGTAAAAAAAATGATTGCTGAAAGAGATAGAACACTTGCGGAATTAAGAAAACAAAGAGAACAAGAAAATACACAAACTGAAGAAGAGAATTCTTCCAGGCACAGATAATAAAGAAAGTGAATAATTATGGTTAATAAAGAACAAATACAGTCTGGAATTTTTGGCTTTGTTGTAGGTGATGCTTATGGTGTTCCATATGAATTTTTAAAAAGAAATGATGAAAGATTAAAAAAAATCGAAGACATGAAGGCATATGGGACACACAATCAACCATCTGGAACATGGAGTGATGATTCATCAATGACTTTATCAACAATGCAATCAATTGTTGATAATGATGGAAAGATTAATTATGATGATATAATGAACAAATATGTTGATTGGGCAGTTAAAGCTAAATATACTGCAACCGATACTTTATTTGATATTGGAAATAGTACATATAAAGCAATAAATAAATATTTATCTCATAGATATAGCCCGACTGAATGTGGTGGTAAATCAGTATATGAAAATGGTAATGGATCTCTAATGAGAATGTTACCTGTAATATTTGATTTGTATGATAGTGATTTAACAGACACACAAAAAAATAATATAATTAACGAATATTCATCATTAACTCATGCCAATGAGATAAGTCAAATGGGTTGTCACATCTACTATGATTTTGTTAGTAATATAATGGATGGTCTTTCCAAAAATGAAGCATACGAAAAAGTTAAGCAAATAAACTATAAACAATACTATAATGATAGTTCCATAGAAAAGTATAAAAGAATACTAAATGGTTCATTAGATACTTTATCACAAGCAGAAATTTCATCGTCAGGATATGTAGTAGACACACTAGAAGCATCTATTTGGTTAATTTTACATACAAATAGTTATGAAGAATTAGTTAAAAAAGCTGTATCTTTAGGAGATGACACAGATACTGTTTCAGCAATTTCCGGAAGTATAGGTGGACTAATTTATGGATACAACAATATTCCTAAAGAATGGTTGGATAAGATAAAGAAAAAAGATCAAATCAATCAATTATGTTTAAATTTTACTGAATGTCTAAATAAAAAAAACATAAACAAAGAAGATAATTATAATGAATCATCTTGCACAAGAAGATAAAACTTTAATTTACTTAGTTTAAGTAGTATTATATTATTATAATAGGTGATATATAATGAAGTATTATTATGGTGGAGATAGACACTATTCAATTGATTCAATAGAAGAAGTGTATTTAAATCTAAATAAAGAGATAGATAGAATAGATGCTATCATGAAAGATATTGAAAATCACATAAATGACTTAAAACCTAATTTTACTGGTGATGTAGCAAATGCATTTTATGAAAAGTTTAATAACATTGATTCTGAATATAAAACAATTAAAGATAATTTTAATAAATATGCAGATAGTTTATTAAAGATAAAAGATGCATATCATTATATAGATGAACAAGAAGTCAAGAAAATGGAAAAAATGACTGATGAACTTGTATCTAATCAAAAAGCTAGTATGGAAGCAAATTTAAATCAAAACAGATAATTTATAACAACAAAAAACCATTAACCGATATGAGCCCCGTTTCTTGGACAAAATAGAAACGAGGTTTTGTATGAGTAAATTAACATATGAAGATAAAATAAATTTGTATAATGATAGAAAAAAGGAATTAGTGTTGCATCGTTATCATTAAAGTATAAAGTTGCTGAGTCAGTAATCAAATATTTGATATGCTTAATTGATAAACATGGGTATGGTATCTTAAAAAGAGATAAAAATAAATATTATTCTTCCCACGAAAAAGAAAGAATAATTTATAGAGTATTATTAAATAATGAATCCACAAATTCAGTAGCAATAGATGAAGGACTTGCAAGCAGAGGTATGTTATGTAATTGGATTAAAAAATATAAAGAAAACGGGTATAATGTAGTTGAACGAAAGCGATGACGTCCAACTATAAAAACAAAGACTAAAGTTAAGAAAAGCGAAATAGACAAAGAAAAAATTAAGAGACTTGAAGAAGAAAATTTATATTTGAAGGCAGAACTTGAATACACAAAAAATTGAGAGCCTTAGTTCAAGCAAGGAAGAATCGACAACAGAAGAAAAAACAACTATTGTTACTGAACTAAGGCCTAAATATGGTTTAAAGATTCTTCTTAAAGTGTCAGGTCTTGCAAGATCAGTATATTATTACACTTTATCAAAGATTGATAAAGATAATAAAAATAAAGAAGTTATTAAGAAGATAAAAGAAATATTCATTAAAAATAAAGAGAGATATGGATATCGTAGAATAACACTTGAACTTAAGAATCAAGGTTATAATGTTAATCATAAGAAAGTTTATAGGTTAATGCATAAACTTAATCTAAAACCACTTAAACTAAATAAAAGAAGATATTCTTCTTATAAAGGAATAATTGTAAAAATAGCCAATAATATTATTAAAAAAGATTTCTTTGCAAACAAGCCAAATAGAAAGTGGTATACAGATGTTACTGAATTTAATCTAAGGGGAGAAAAAGTCTATCTTTCACCAATTCTAGATGGCTATAATGGTGAAATTGTTTCTCATGACACATCAAGATGTGCTGATTTGAATCAGATAAGAAGAATGCTGGATAAAGTTTTTAATGGTAAAAAGTTAGATGGATTAATACTTCATTCAGATCAAGGATGGCAATATCAACATAATTATTATCAGCAAAGGCTTAAAAA
>OMVK01000037.1 GCA_900314465.1 uncultured bacterium
GAACCATAAATTAAATTTCTCCATAGTGAATCATATTGTTTACTTAATAATTCATTAACTTGATTAATATCTTTTTCTTTAAAATGATATTTATTCATTATTTCTTCTTTAGTTTTACTAACAATCTTAATAGATAAAATAGTTTTAGTTTCTTCATCACTTATTTTTTCAGTTCTAGTTGATGATTGTATTTCATTAAAATCCCAAAATACACTTTTTATTTTCTTTTCATTTCCTTCATCAATAATAGTTATATTGTATTTACCATCTTCGCTATATTTAACTGAATAAACTGCTATTACTTCATTCCAATTTGTATAGGTAGATTCAATGTCTACTTCATCATATTTATTTTTCTTTTTAATATCCTCAATTTTATTATATACTTCGCTATTAGTTTCTCTTATTACCGTTGTCATTGATTTGGATCCTGTTTCATTAGAAAAGAATACTCCAAATACTGATGCACAAATTAATCCTATTAAACAGATTACTATTATTACTACTACTGCTACCCATCCTCCTGCTGCTATAGCTGCTACTAATGCTTTAATACTTGCTATTAATGCTTTTATTGCAGCAATTGTAGCTTTTATAGCTGCTTTAGTTGCCTTAATAGTTGCTTTAACTGCTGCCTTAGTGGCTTTAGCAGTTTTTTCAGCTGTTTTAACTGCTGTTTTAGTTACTTTCTTAGCAGTCTTAATACTTTTACTTGCTACTTTCTTGGTTCTTTTAGCTGCTTTTCTAATTCTTTCTGGGGCTTTCTTTATTTCTTTTTTAGCAATCTTAGTTGTAGTTCTTGCTGTTTGTCTTGTACCTTGTGATATTTTTTCACTACCATATTCTGATTGATTTTCTTTATTAGATAAATTATTTACTTTTTCTTTTGCTACTACTAATGTATCTTTTGTTTTATCTGCTAATACTAAACTTTTATCTAAAGTTTTAATTAAAGTATTACTTTTTTCTTTTATTTTTATATCTCTCATTTACATCATCTCCATATAAACTAACTATTTTATTAATTAAATATATAAAAAAAGAAAGGATAGCAAAAACAATTGCTATCCATATCTTTAGTTCTAGTTTCATATCATTCTCCTGGCTTAGTAGTCATTAATTTATATAATTTAGTATCTTTAGGAAAATGATTTTCAAATGGTACTAGAGAACTACCATATCTAATAAGTCCACATCCAGGATCACTGTCTTTGATATAAGATAATTGATCTTCTGATATATTAAGAAGTTCTGCCAATCTTAATCTATCATTTGTAGCTTGATTAAGCATTACTATAAATTCACTATTTGAAAGCATCGTAGAAGCTTCAACTGATTCTAGTAAATATTGAACATTTTGAGTAATTGCAGTTGGATATGCATTTCTCTTTCTAAATTGTCGCCATACACTATTAAAGAAATTAGCAGAATATTCATTTTGAAACATTACATGAAATTCATCTATAAAGATATGAGTTCTTTTACCTTTTTTAAAGTTTTGATTAACTCTATTTAAGATTGCATCTGTAATTACAAGTAATCCAAATGTTTTAAGAGTTTGACCTAATTTATGGATATTATAAGAAATAATTCTATTATTTGTATTTACATTAGTCTGATGAGCAAATACATCTAATGAACCATCTGAATAAATTTCTAAACATAAAGCTAATTTCTTTGCTTCTTCTTCAGGTTGTTCTTTAAGAGTATCTCTTAAATCTACTAATGTTGGAATTGTATTTTTGTCTTTAAACTTATCATAGACCAATGAAGTACATCTATCTATTATAGACTTGTCTGTTGGCCCTAATCCTCTACCATCTCTTCTTAATAATTCCTCAAATAAAGATAAAATAAATTCAGATTTAGCTGCAATAGGATTTCCTTCACCATATCCTTCTTCTAACATCATTGCATTTATATGATTATTACTAGTTGCAGATATATCTATTGTTTCACCATGTAACGATTCAATTAATGGACTATATTCTCCTTCTGGATCACATATTAAAATATCATCTTCAGTAGATAATGCTAGAAATGTAATTAATTCTTTAGCGCTAAATGATTTACCCGAACCAGGTACTCCTAATAAAAAAGAAGATTGATTCATTAATTTTGATTTATCTACCATTATTAAGTTATTACTAATTGCATTTTCACCATAATATATTCCTTGTTTATCCATAATTTCTTGAACTTTAAAAGGCATTAAAGCTGCAAGTGATTCAGTTGTTAGAGTTCTTTCTGCCTTTATTCTTTTATGTCCGATTGGTAATACTGTATTTAATCCTAATAATTGTTGAAATTTCAAATTAGTTATTTGACATAAATGTCTTTGACCAATTGATTTTAGATTCTCACTTATTTCATCAAGTTTTTCTTTAGTATCAGCAACTAATAGAATTGTTACTGTTCCAGCAAGAAGCATTTGATCTCTTGCTGTTACATCATTTAATGTCTCTTTAGCTTCTTTTCTAGCTTGTTCCATATCATAAGGTATTACAGCGCTAAAATTATTATTTGCATTTTGTTTTCTTTGCCAATTAGTAATATTAGATTCAACTCCAAGAAGTATTCTTTCTAATAGTTTAATAGCTTCATTTATAGGAATCGGTTTAATATCTATTGATATCATCATATTTTGATTTATATCTGTTAGATCAGATATCATACTATCTCTTATAAAATTAGCATAATCTTTTAAGAATAAAACTCTACCTACTTTATCACCCATTTCAAAGTAATCATCTTTAAAAGAAAAAGAGTTAGGACATATATAATCTTTAAAAGATTGTCCTAACTTTCTTGCATTAACTATATCAAAGTTATAATTTGATTCTTCACCTAATCGGTAGATATCGTGTAATATTCTTAGTTTTTCATTAGCATTAATATTTGAACATTTACTACCTAACTTAGTAAAGTGAGAAGTAAGTTCTGTACCTATTCTTCTAAAATAGTTCTTAGCTTCTTCATAATCTTTCTTAACTGTAGTAACTGTTAAATATAATTCTTTCATCATACCATTTGAATTAAATGCTTTATCAATTAACATATCATTATATTCTTTACGATAAATATCTAATCCATCTTCTTTAAATGGTAAAAGTATTTCTTTTTCAAATTCTTTCTTATTTATTTTTTTCAAATTGATAGTTATTTTAGTTTCACTAGTAGCATCAAAAGAATTAATTAACTCTGAATAATTTAAAAACATAGTTTCTTTATCTTCTTTTGAAGCAACTGTATAATTTATATCTGTAAATTTATAGGTAAAAGAATATCTATTTTTACCTACTTCACAAATACCATTATCCCATATTCTATTAATAGGAATACAATCTTGTAAGGATCTAGGTACTTTGTGTTTTTCTTTGTCTCTTGAAAATAGTTTTTTCACTTTTTAACTCCTTCCTAATTTCATTATTCATATATTCTTCAGTTAATACTAAATACATATTATCTGATTTAAATGGTAATTTAGATGGCACTAATAATTTAGAATAAATAAATGCAATAATAACATCTTCAAAGTTCATTTCATTATATTTGATAAAACCAACTAATATAAATGGTAATGCAGAAGCAATACATATCCATGATGTTATTTCTAATCCTAGTTTTTCTCTAAATGAGAAGTAGGCTAGCACAGCTAGCCCACAACTAATTATTACACATATAAATTGTCTTAAAGACATTCCAAAGAATATACTCTCTTTATAGTTCCTTACTTCCCTATTTATTTTTATTTCCAATATATTTCACCTCCAAAAAAGAATTAAGATTATTTCTTAATTCTCGTCATATTCTTCTTTTAGCTTTCTATCTTTTAATGTTACTTCTATTTTTGAAATAACTGTTGCAGGATCCAAGTCTTTATGGTCATGGCTTAATTTAAGTTTTTCTGGTTGAATAAAGATCTGGCTTTTCCCATTTTTATATTTTTCATTAGAATTTCCTACATATAATACTATTATTGTATCAGAATCTTTATCTGTTTTAACTTCTGTAGATATCCAATAACCAGAATTTGTTTTTATCTTTAACTTTTTTTCTGGATAATAGATATCATCTAATTTTATAATATTATCTGCATTTAATTTTACATAGTTCAATTTTTTTAAACATTCTTTTAATAGATCGTTTATTGAAAAGATGTATTTGTGATCAATAAACTTTATTTGTTTATTACATTTTGCACATTTTAAGTATGGTACTATCTCATTAGCATAGCAATTTTCCAATTCAACATTCAAATGTTTTCTACAATACAAGTGAACTCCATATTGATTGCAAGTATATATAGATTCATATTTATTTGATTGTTCGTTAAAATTGGTACATGTTCCAAATTTTGTTAATTTACGTCCATCAGAAAGAGAACACATTCTAAAAGCAATGTCATCATTAAATATATATACATTTTTTTTATCATTAAATTCCAAGATAAGCAACCTCCTAAACACATATAATATCGCTTTGATATGGATTAATAAAATATGAGCATGGTTTATCATTCATAATTTGATTATTACCTGTACTTGTTTTAACAAACACTATTTCTAAAACCATAAGTGATGCTAAAGCATCCATAGCATTTTTTAAAGTAGCTTCCTTATAGTTTTTAAATGCATTGTGTTTTATTTTATTGTACTTTTTCCACCAATCAATACCATATACTTGTTCTTTTCCCCAACCATTTAAATCAAGTCTCCAATCAGATAAAGGTGTTAATTCATAAAAATCACTTTTAATTTTTATAGACTTGATCTCTGGATAATTATTTGTAACTATTCTTGTTATATCTTTAATATTATAATCGTCTACTTTATACTTATTATTAACTAATAAACATAGTTGTTTACTGATATTTTCAAATTCCATAGAGGCGAGCATAATTATCTTTTGAAATTCATAAGAATTAGTTTTTATATTGTTTGAATTACTATGATCAATAAACTGCATTGTGTCATCAAGCATCTTGCATAATGAACAAAAATAATTCCAAAAAAATAAAACTTCAATATTATCCATACTACACCTCTTTGATTAAATAGTATTATATCACATATTCTTATAATTATCTTTCGTAATCGTTATTTCTATGAGTTAAATAATCTTCTTTTCTATCTAATTCATTTGATTGTCTAATTACAGCTGATTGAAGTTGTGGGTCATTTTTTGATTTTTCATAAGAGTTAATTATATCTTCACTTAAAAAATGAAAATTCTTTTTATCATAATTTTTCTTATCTTCTATATAATTATTAGCAAATTCTATAGATATTTGTTCATCTATTCTTAAATCTTTAGGATTGAGTCCTAAGTCCATACATAACAAAGCTTGATTAAAGTATTTTTCATCTTCTTTCTTTAATGATGTTAATTGATTATACATTATAGTTAAAAATTGTCTTGAAGTAATATCACTCATATATTTTTCTGTTACTTGATCTAGTATTT
>OMVK01000042.1 GCA_900314465.1 uncultured bacterium
TAATATATTATATATATTATTAATTATGAATATTAATAGTATAACTATAATTAATAATATTAGTTAAATGAATAACAGTATCATGACCACTAAAATAATAATTATTAAAAAATACAGCAAATAATAATATTATAATTAATAATATATATAATATATTATTATTTTTTTTCATATTTACCATCCATTTCTTTAATAATATATATAGGTCTATTTTTATCTTCTAAATAATCTTTAGCTATATATAAACTAATAATACCTAAACATATAAATAATAAACCAGATATAAATAATATTAATAAACTAATATTATAAAATAAACTAATATTAAACTTATTAATAATATTAATAATAAACATAATAATAGTTATTAATTCCATAATAAAACCTATAAATAACGGTAATTCTAATGGTTTAATAGTAAATGATAAAATACCTTCGATAGCATATTTAAATAATTTAATAAAAGACCATTTAGTTTTACCTGCTACTCTTTTAATATTATCATACTCAAGCCATTTAGTTTTAAAACCAACAAAAGAAAATAAACCTTTAGAATATCTATTATATTCTTTCATAGATAATATCGAATCTACGACATATCTTTTCATTAATCTAAAGTCTCTAGCACCAGATACCATTTCTATATCACTCATTGAATTTATAATTTTATAAAATAAACGAGCAAACATACTTCTAATTACAGGTTCACCTTTTCTAGTTACTCTTCTTGTACCTACGATATCATAATCTTCTTTAGTTAAATATTCATACATCTTAGGTATTAACTTAGGTGGATCTTGTAAATCGGCATCCATAACTGTAACATAATCACCAGTAGATGCTTTTAACCCAGCATACATCGCAGCTTCTTTACCAAAATTTCTTGAAAAACTAATATATCTAACTGATTTATCTTCATCACGTAAAGATTTAATAATACTTAAAGTATTATCAGTAGAACCGTCATCAACAAATATAATTTCAAAAGTAACATTCTTCATCGAATTACTAACTTTTTTGATTTCTTTATAAAATAATGGAATACTATCTTCTTCATTTAAACATGAAACAACAATACTAATTTTATCCATGTAATCACTCACTTACTTAACAAAAATATTTTAACATAATATCTATAAAATTAGAAATTTAATTAGTAAAAAATAGTAGATAAAACTATCTACTATAAATAATTATTTTTTCTTGTTAATAGCATCACTTAATACGTCTTTAAATGATTCATTATTATTATCTTTATTATTTTTAGAATTATTATTAGAATTACTATTATTATTTTTTATAACAAGATTGTATATTTTATTACATTTAGTTACTTTTAAATAATTATCACTCATATATACATTTCCCATTAATAATATTATTTACCATCTAATAAAAAATCAATTAAATTTAAATGTATTATACCATCTCTTGATAAATCTACATCATCAAGTGATATAACATACTTTGGATAATTATCATTTACTGACTTATATGCACCAAATTCTCTTTCAATAGTTTCAGGTCTTTGAAACATTTTATATGTAACTTGATAATATTCAATATTACCATCTTTTTTAGCAATAAAATCTACTTCACCATTTTTTGTTTTACCAATATAAACTTCATAATCTCTATTTATCAGTTCATTATATACAATATTTTCAAGTAATACATAATTTTTAAATTCAGGATTACTATTCTTTATTTGAGCAATACCTAGATCAGTTGCATAGTATTTATTTAATGTCTTTAAAACAGCTTTACCAGATATATCATATCTATAAACTTTCTTAATAATAAGTGCTTTACACAATGCATCTATATAATTATAAAGCGTTTCATTAGATATTTTTTTATTTTCATGTTCTAAGTAAGTAGTAATATTATCAACAGAAAATTTTCTACCAATTGTACTAACAATATATTGTAATATAATATCAAATAAAACGGTATCTTTAATATTTAATCTTTTAACAACATCTCTTAGAATAATTGAATCATATACACTATGTAAATAATTTTTTATATCTATTTCCTTATCAAAATCACATCTATTAGGAAGACCACCCCATTTAGCATAATTCCAAAAAGTATTTAAATCATGTCCATCTTTATTAGTTAATTCAACAAATTCTTTATAAGATAATGGATTAATATTAAATAATACATATCTACCTGATAATACAGATGATAATTCATCAGATAATAATTTACTATTAGATCCAGTTAAAAAGATACTTATATTATTAAGTGATGCTCTTAATGAATTAACAACAACTTCAAATTTATCAACATTTTGTATTTCATCTAAAAATAAATAATACATTTTATTATCTTTTATTTTATCTTTTACATATTTATTAAGTTTCTTATAATCTAATAAATCTTCGAATTCAATAAATTCAAAATTAACAAAAATAATATGATCATTTTCAACATTATATTTATTTTTTAATTCATCAATTATTTGTCCAAGTATTACTGATTTACCACATCTTCTTATACCAACAAGTATTTTAATTAAATTAGAATTATAAAATCCCCTTATCTTTGATAAATAATTTTCTCTAATTAACATAATTACATCTCCAATTACATTATACTAATATAATAATATATTGTAAAGTTATTACGGTACGCCGTAATAACTTTTATGTTTGTTTAATTATTACTATGTATCGTAATAAATTTAATTCTTATATAGTCTGTTAATTGCTAATTTAAATCTAATATAAAACATTTAAAATTATTTATTTAGTATCATATTTACTAAATAAAATACTAATTAATACAATAACAAAAATATATAACCTAATTAAATATCTATAAAAAGAATCAACTATCCCAGCATATTCTGGCATTAAAAATAAATAATTAATAATAATACTAATAAAAATACCTATAATAAAATATATTAATATCTTAACATATAATTTATTTTTATTATTTAATCTATGATAATTAATAAATAAACCAATTAAAATAATACTAATACATAATAATATAATATTATTATTAAATATCTTATAACTCATACTTTTTATAGATATTTAATTA
>OMVK01000044.1 GCA_900314465.1 uncultured bacterium
TGTTAATGGTAATATAAGAATGTAGGAAAAATGTAATATAAAAATGTCGGTTTTCCTACATTCTTTTGTTATACTTTTTTTATGTAATATGGAGGTATAACATGGAAGAATTAAACAAATTAAAACAGGAGTTAATGATAATGAAAACAGAAGGAATTAAACCAAATTATGCAGAACTAGCTAGGATGCATAAGTGTGATTATAGAACTGTGAAAAAATATAATGAAGGTTATGTTGGAAAACCTATAAGCCGTGATAAAGAATCTAAACTAGATAAATATAAAGAAGATATTAAAATTAAATTAGATTTACCAGGATCTACTGTAAAAGGAACATTCCAATATTTTAAAGAAAAAGATGTAACAATTGGTAACTATTCAAATTTTTATAAATATGTAATTAAAAATAATTTAAAAGGAAAAAGCAATAATAAATTTCACCCTAGATATGAAACTGAATTTGGGAAGCAATTACAATTTGATTGGAAGGAAGATATTAAACTATTTAATAAATATGGTGAAATATTTGAATTTAATATTTTTTCATCAACATTAGGAGCTAGTAGATTTCATATATTTATATATAGTAAATTTAAAACCAGAAATGATGTACAAAGATGTTTAATAAAAACATTTCAATATATTGGTGGAATCACTAAAGAAACACTTACAGACAATATGAGTAGTATAGTTGATACAAAGAAAAAAGAATTTTATAAGGAATTTAAGACATTTTCAAAAGATATAGGATTTGAACCAAAAAAATGTAAACCTAAACATCCATTTACTAAAGGTAAAGATGAATCCTGTAATAGATTTATGAGTTGGCTTATTCCATATAATGGAGAATTTGAAACAGAAGAAGATTTGATAAAAATAATTGAAAAGTTAAATATTAAAATTAATCAACAAGTAAATGAAACAGTAGGAGTTCCACCAATAATGTTATTTCAAAAAGAAAAAGAATATTTAAAACCCTTACCAAACAATAAAATATTAAATTCATATTTATATGATACGGTTTCTGCTAAAGTATCAAATGAATCATTATTTTATTACAAAGGTTCTAAATATTCTGTACCAATAAAGTTTATTAACCATACTCTTTCATTAAGAGAAGAAAATAATAAACTTTATGTATATTATAACAAAGATTTAATAACCGTGCACAATATTTCAGATAAATATATAAATTATAAAGATGAACATTATATAGAAGGAATATCAACAATATTAAAAAATAAAGAACAAGATGAAATTGATGAAATATCAAGAAAAAATTTAGAGTTAATAAATAGATTAAGTGAGGTATAAAATGAGTAACTATGTAAAATTAACAAATAATTTAGAAATATTAAAATTAGAAAAAATAAAACAAAATTTAGATCAATATATAGATTTAATTAATGGTAAGAAAAAAGATGTAGTTGATGCATTATATGAATTAACAAATTTAGAAATAGAACTTAGAAATGAAAAAGCTATATATGGATGTGTAAGAACAGCAGGATTTCCCTTTTTAAAAACATTTGAAGATTTTGATTTTTCATTTCAACCAACAATTAATAAAGAACAAATATTAGATTTTAAAAATTTAAGATTTATCGAAAACAATGAAAATATTATATTTGTTGGAAGTCCAGGAGTTGGAAAAACCCATCTAGCAACAGCAATAGGAATAAATGCCGCACAAAATAGAAATTCAACTTACTTTATAAATTGTAATGATTTAATAGCTAATCTTAAAAAGGCAAGTTCGGAAAATAGGTTTATTAATAGACTAAATCATTATGCAAAATATAAAGTATTAGTTATAGACGAAGTTGGATTTCTTCCAGTGGATCCAGAAGGAGCAAATATGTTATTTCAATTAATTAATAAAAGGTATGAAAAACATTCAACAATAATTACGACAAATAAACCTTTTGGAAAATGGCATGAAATATTTAATGATGTAACATTAGCAAATGCAATACTTGATAGATTATTGCATCACTCTCATGTAATAAATATTAATGGTAATTCATATCGCTTAAAAGATAAATTAAAAATAGATTCAGAAATCTCTGAACCTATAGAAAGTTGATTACATTAAACCTACATTTTTATTTTCAACTTTTCCAACATTTTTATATTGACTTTTACA
>OMVK01000087.1 GCA_900314465.1 uncultured bacterium
TATTATTATATTATAGTATGATTATATTTATATTTCATATAATATATATTATTTATAATTATTTAAAATAGGTGATTTATGAAAAAAATATTATTAAATAAAAATATTCAATTAATATTTAGTTTATGTATAGTAATATTATTTTATTTTATTATTTTACATATAAGTGATATCTTTAATGGAATAGGTAGTTTTATAAATATCTTAAAGCCATTATTATATGGTTTATTTATTGCATATATAATACATCCATTAGTAGATATATTTGAAATAAAAGTATTAAAAAATATTAAAAATAATAATACTAAAAGAAATCTAAGTATATTCTTAACATATATAATTATTATATCTTTAATATCTTTAATAATATGTTTAGTAGTACCTGAATTATTAAAGAGTATTAAGAATTTAATTATTAATTTTCCTGGTTATTTAGAATATATCGAACAATTTGCTTTAAAATATATTCCTGAAAGTAATATTAATCAAATTGAAAGTAATATAACTAATTTATTAAATAATAACTTGCTTCCACAAGTTAATAATGCGATATCTAGTTTAGGTACTGGTATTATTAATATGTTTTCTAATTTTTTAACTATTATTATTGGTATGGTATTTTCAGCATATATCTTAGCTAATACTGATAAATTATATGCAGGTAATAAGAAATTCTTAAATATATTTATGAAAGAAGAAAGTGTTGATAAATTTGTTAAATATTTAGATCATATAGATGATATATTTGTACATTTTATCATAGGTAAAGTATGTGATTCATCTATAATATTATTAAGTACTTTAACATTCTTACTTATTGCTGGATATCCATATCCATTATTAATAGCTGTAATTATTGGTGTAACTGATTTAATACCATATTTTGGACCATATATAGGTACAATACCTTCATTTATATTAATATTATTAATAGATCCAATAAAGGCTTTAATATTTATTCTATTTATAATCTTATTACAACAAATAGATGCTAATTTTATTACTCCAAGAATACAAAGTAGTGCAACAGGTTTACCATCATTTTGGGTATTATTTGCAATTACTTTATTTGGTGGGTTATTCGGAGTTGTTGGTTTATTAATAGGTGTACCATGTTTTACAGTTATTTATGAAATAGTAAGAGACTTAATAAATAACATTTTAAAGAGTAAAAATAAAGAAACAGATTTAAGTTATTATAAAGAAGATAATAGAGTATCTAAGATATTATATAAATTAAATCTATTTAAGAGGAATGACAATAATGAATAAAAGTTTTACTAATATAAATGATGCAATTAATTATGTATATGAAGAAGCAAGTAAAATGGCAATTGCTGGTGTTTTAGTAGGTGATGCTGGTCCTTTTGGTGCAGGAATTATCAAAGAAATGAATAACACTTATGAAGTAGTAAGTATTTCACATAATACTGTAGTAAGATCAAAAGACCCAACTGCTCATGCTGAAGTTAATGCTATAAGGGAAGCTTGTAAAAAGTTAAATACTAACGATTTACATGATTGTATTTTAATAACAACAGCTAAAAGTTGTCCCATGTGTTTAAGTGCAGCCATTTGGGCAAATATTAAAACTATATATTATTCTGAAGATTATGAAGATGCCACCGAAGCAGGATTTAGAGATGATGCTATACTTCAATACATCAAAGGTAATAATCCTGATTTAATCAAAGAAATACAAGTTAAAAATGATATATGTAAAGAACCATTTATCAAATGGAATAATAATTCTAATAAGATAAATTATTAAAGTATTAATATATAAGTTAATACTTTTTATTTTAATTAAATAATATTTTTGCTAATATTAATTTGAATAAAGACTATTATAATGAAATAGTTTATTGCTATTAATTTTATTACTATTTTGCTATAATTAAGTAAGGTGGAAAAATGAAGAGTTTATTTGATTTAAAACTAGATGATTTAGAAGATTATTTAGAAAAAAATAATATTAAGAAATATAAAGCTAAACAAATATATGATTGGCTTTATAAGAAACATATATATAGTTTAGATAAAATGAGTAATTTATCTAAAGAATTAATAGATAAATTAAATAATGATTTTTCTACTAATTTATTAAAAATAAAAAGAATACAAGAAAGTAAATTAACTAATAAATATTTATTCGAACTAGATGATGGTAATTTAATCGAAGCTGTCTTAATGAGACATGATTATGGAAATTCAGTATGTGTTTCATCACAAGTTGGTTGTAACATGGGTTGTTCATTTTGTGAATCAGGAAGACTTAAGAAAGTTAGAGACTTAACACCTGGTGATATGGTAAGACAAATATTAATGATTGAAGATCATATCAAAGAACGTATTTCTTCAGTAGTTATTATGGGTATTGGTGAACCATTTGATAATTATGATAATATCATGAGTTTTATTAGAATAATAAATTCACCATTTGGCTTAGCTATTGGTGCAAGACATATCACAGTGTCAACTTCTGGTTTAGTACCTAAGATAAAAAAATATGCTAATGAAGATTTACAAACAAATTTAGCTGTTAGTTTACATGCACCAAATAATGAATTAAGAAGTAAAATAATGAAAGTTAATAAAGCATATCCAATCGAAGAGTTAATGGATGCTATAAAATATTATATAGATAAAACTAATCGAAGAGTTACAATTGAATATTTATTATTAAAAGATGTTAATGATACTCATGAATGTGCTTATGAACTGGCAAAATTAGTTAAAGGTATAAATATATATGTTAATTTAATACCATATAATGAAACAAGTCATATCGAATATAAGACTAGTCCTAATTCACATGTTATGGAATTTTATGATATTTTAAAAAAGAATAATATAAATGTAACAGTAAGAAAAAGATTTGGCGATGAAATAGATGCTGCTTGTGGACAATTAAGAGCTAACGAGGTGGAAAAATGAAATCATTTTATATAACAGATGTCGGAAGAGTAAGATCACATAATGAAGATTCAGTTACTATTGTTAAAAATGCTGCCTCTGAGCACTTAATGATTGTTGCTGATGGTATGGGAGGACATAGAGCTGGTGAAGTTGCATCAAGTATGGTTGTAACTCAGATAGGCTCAAGGTTTCAAAAATTATCAACTATAGGTTCTAAACAAGATGCTATTAAGTGGTTAAGAGAAAATGTAAAAGAAATAAATTCAGAGATAGTTAAATACTCAAATGAACATGCTGAAGCTCAAGGACTTGGTACAACTTGTGTAATGGCTTTACTTACAAAAGAATTCTTACTTTTTGTAAATGTCGGAGATTCAAGTGGGTTTGTCATAAAAAATGGTAAATTAAACAAAGTAACTAAAGATCATACACTTGTTAATTTCTTAGTTGAAACTGGTGATTTAACACCAGAAGAAGCTAAAAATCACCCTAAGAGAAATGTGTTAATGAGAGCACTTGGTGCAACAGATGAATGTGAAATGGATATTTTTGATGTAGAAACTGATGTTGATGCGATAATGTTATGTTCAGATGGTCTAACTAATATGTTAACATTTGAACAAATAGAAAAAGTATTAAATGAACCAAATGAGACAGTTCAAAATAAATTAGTTAAATTAATTAGAAAATGTAATTTACGTGGAGGTCTTGATAATATATCAATTGCATTACTTGTAAAAAATGAAAAGAGCGGTGGTAGTAAGTGATAGTAAAAGGACAAAAAATAAATGATCGTTATCAAATAATTAAAACAATTGGTGAAGGTGGTATGGCAAATGTTTATCTTGCCTATGATACTATCTTAGATCGTAATGTTGCTGTTAAAGTTTTACGTGGTGATTTGGCAACTGATGAAAAATTTGTAAGAAGATTTCAAAGAGAAGCTTTGTCTGCTAGTTTACTTTCACATCCAAATATAGTTGAAGTTTATGATGTTGGTGAAGATAATGGATCATATTATATCGTAATGGAATATATCGAAGGTAAACAATTAAAACAATTACTTAAAAAACGTGGAAAATTAACAATCCCAGAAGTAATTGATATTATGCTTCAAGTAACTGATGGTATGAGTGCAGCTCATGATTCATATATAATACATCGTGATATTAAGCCTCAAAATATAATGATACTTGAAAATGGATTAATAAAAATAACTGATTTTGGTATTGCAATGGCTTTAAATAGTACTCAGTTAACACAAACTAACTCGGTTATGGGTTCTGTTCATTATTTGCCACCAGAACAAGCGAGTGGTAAGGGTGCAACTATTCAATCTGATGTTTACTCAATGGGTATTTTAATGTATGAACTTTTAACTGGTGAACTCCCATTTACCGGTGATAATGCTGTTGAAATAGCTTTAAAACAAATCAAAGAACCAATGCCAAATGTTAAAGATAAAATACCTGAAGTACCTAATTCAATTGTTAATATTATTAAAAGAGCAACAGCTAAAAATCCTAAAAACAGATATGCTGATGCTAGAGAAATGAATGATGATTTAAAGACATGCTTATTAAAAGAAAGAAAAGATGAACCAATAATTGAATTTAAATATCCAGAATCAGAAAATGATAACATTAAGAAAAATAATGTTCGTGTAACTCCAGTTCCTAGCGAAGTAGATGCTATGCAAAAGAAAAAGAAAGATAAAGTAAAAGACTTAAATGAAATAAATCTAGATAAATTTGCAGAAACTGAACCAATAAAGAAACCAAAAATAAAAGAAATAAAAGAAGATGAAGAAGATAAAAAGAAAATAAAAGAGAAAAACGATGATATGGCAAAAGAAGGAAATAAGAAGAAAAAAGAAAATAAAATATTAATTATTTTAGGTTTTATATTAACAGCTTTAGTTGTTGTTATTACAGCTTTAGTAGTAATACTTCCAATTGCAACTAATGTAAAAGAAGTAGAAGTACCAGATGTATCTAATATGTCTGTTAATGATGCTGAAAAGAAACTTGAAAGTGCAGGATTTACTGTTGCTGATGATGTAAAAGAAGAATCATCTAGTGATGTATCTGAAGGTAATGTTACAAAGACTAGTCCTCAAGCAGGAAGAACAGTTAAGAAAGGTTCCGAAATAGTTTTGTATGTATCAACTGGTGATAATGGTTATACTGTTGAAGATTTAAAAGGTAAAAATTATCTCGAAGTTAAAGGTGCACTTGAAAGTACTTATAATTTATTTGTAGTTGTTAAGAAAGAAAATGTTGATGATAGTTCTATCGAAGCAGAACAAATAATTAGAACAGACCCAGCAGAAGGAACAACATTACATTCAGGAGATACAATTACATTATATATTCCAGAAATGACTACTAAATATCCTGATTTTACTACTGGTAAATATTCACTAACAGAAATTCAAGCATGGTGTGAAACTTATGGAATAACTTATACTGAAGTATATGATCAAACAAGTGATTATCCAGCAGGTACTATTTATTCACAAAGTATGCCAGCAGGTACTATCGTATCATCTGGACAAAGACTTACTATTCATATTGCTGAATCATTAAGTGATGACGAAGTAAATGGTACTGACTCAGAACCATCTGGAGCTGAATAATGGAAGGAATAATTACTAAAATAATAAGTAATTCCTATCAAGTAGAAGCAAATAATACAATATATAATTGTCATGCAAGGGGTAAGTTTAGAAATAATAATCTTACCCCTTTAGTTGGTGATAAAGTAGTTTTTAATGAATCAGAATTACAAATAAATGAAATATTACCAAGAAAAAATAAATTACTTAGACCAATGATAGCTAATGTCGATATAGGTATTATTGTAACTAGTTTAAAAGAACCAGATTATTCAAGTCTACTACTTGATAAAATGCTTGTTAATCTTGAATATAACAATATAAAACCCATCATATGTATAACTAAATCCGATTTATTAGATAATAATGAATCTAATACTTATAAAGAAATAATTGATTATTATAAAAAAATAGGTTATATAGTTATATATAATAATGAAATAGATAAATTATATGAATTAATTAAAAATAAAATAGTCTTTTTAACAGGTCAAACAGGTGCAGGTAAATCAACACTTATGAATAAATTATTACCTGATTTAAACTTAGAGATAAATGAAATATCACACGCACTTGGTAGAGGTAAACATACTACAAGACATGTTGAATTATATCATTATAAAGATGCATTAATTGCTGATACTCCGGGATTTGGTGCTTTAGATATCAATATGATAGATCCTAAAGAATTAAAATATTATTTTAAAGAATTTAAAAATAATGAATGTAAATATCGTGATTGTATGCATATAAATGAAAATAATTGTAAAGTAATTGATGATGTAAATAATAATATTATATTAAGAAGTCGATATGATTCTTATAAGAAAATGGTGATTGAATGTGAAAACTTCCATATCTATTCTAAAAAGTAAAATACCTAGAATTGATTGTATAAATAATTTAAATAAAACAGATACTGATTATATACATGTAGATGTAATGGATGGTATATTTGTGCCTAATAAAAGTCTTGATATAGATGAAATAAATACTATATTTAAAGATAATAATAAATTATTAGATATTCATTTAATGGTATCTGATCCAGCATATTACATAAATAATATTAATATTAATAATATAAATGATATTATTATTCATGCTGAAATAGATAAAGATATAAATAGTTTAATAGATTTAATACATAGTAAAGGATATAAAGCAGGTATAGCTATTAATCCTGAAACTAATATAAATAAAATATATAAATATTTAGGTAATATAGATATTATACTTGTTATGGGTGTACATCCTGGTGCTGGTGGACAAAAGTTAATTACGTCTACTATTGATAAAATAAAAGGATTATCTAAGTTAAGAAGTATGATAAATTATAAATATTTATTATCTTTTGATGGGGGAGTGAATGATTCTACTAGACCATTATTAGATGGACTTGATATAATTGTATCTGGTTCATACGTATGTATGTCTGATAATTATCAAGAAAAAATAACTAGTTTACGTTAGGAGAAATAATATGTTAACAAAATATTTAATAGTATTTTTAGTATCTATGCTTCCATTAATTGAATTAAGGGGAGCTATACCAATAAGTCAACTTGCATCTATCAATATACCTTTATGGCAAGCATATATAATCGCTGTTATAGGTAATATGGTACCTGTACCATTTATCTATTTATTTGCAAGAAAAATACTTGTTTGGGGTGCTAATAAGAAATGGCCAAAAGCTTTAAATTGGTTAGGAAGATTCTTTAAGTTTGTACTTAAAAAAGGTGAAAAAGGTGGGAAAAAGATTACATCTAAAGCTAAAGAAGGTACATTTGTTGCTTTAATGCTTTTTGTAGGTATTCCACTTCCAGGAACAGGTGCATGGACAGGAACACTTGCAGCATCTATTCTTGATATGGACTTTAAAAAAAGTGTAATAGCAATTTTACTTGGAGTATTACTTGCAGGAATAATCATGGCATTAATATCATTTGGTGTCTTTGATTTATTATTTTAAAGGTAACTCATGGGAACAATATTAGATTATATAGATAAGTGTGGTAATAAAACATTTAAAGAAGAACCGTTTAATGAAGTAGATTCAGTAATCTTAACAGATTTATCATATATAAATTTTGATGGTATAGTACATCAAGATAATAAGTATGTAACACTAAAAGAAACTGCTATCATGTTCTTTGATAAATATAAAATGCATGAGTTAAAAAAAGATGGTATAGGTCTAAAAGCAGCTTATGAGATTTTATATAAGATAAAAAATACTAAAAGATACTCTTATATGAAATTATATAATTATTATTATATAGGTAATGATAATACTCAGTTTAGTGCACTCATGATAGATGTCTATCCCAAATTAACATTTATATCTATCGAAGGAACAGATGACCTAGTATCAGGTTGGAAAGAAGATTTTCAAATATCTTATAAATTTCCAATCGAATCACATAAATATGTAATAGATTATTTAAATAAACATATAAAACTATTTACTACAAGAAACTATATTATTGCAGGACATTCTAAAGGTGGTAATCTTGCTTTAGTAGGTTCAATGTATTTAAATTATTTTAAGTTATTACATGTAAAAAAAATAATATCTTATGATGGACCAGGTTTAAGAAAAAAAGAATTAAATAGTTATCGATATAAAAGAATATATAATAAATATGATTTAATAGTACCTAATTATACTGTAATAGGTTTAATTATGAATCATAAAGATAAACTAATAATATATAAATCTAATACTAAAAATATATTATCTCATAATACTCTTACATGGCTTGTTGATGATAATAAATTTATAAGAGAAGATAAATTAAGTTATTATAGTATTGAACTAGATAAAGTAATAACTAAATGGATAGAGTTATATAATTATGATGAAAGAAAGAAATTCGTTGATAATTTATTTTCAATATTTGAATATGCTGGCATTAAAGATTTAAAAGGTTTAAATAGTTATAATATTAATGATATTATGAGTATTGTTAAAAGTATGAATAATCTAGATGATAAATCACGTAAGATGTTTGAAGACTTATTTAATATATTAATTAATACTGTTAAAAATGATACATATAATTATATACAAGATAAATTTGTAAATAAAAATAAATAATATTTTATCTAAAATTAATTAATGATATACTTGTAATAGAATAGGATATGATACATATGGAATATAAAACAAAAAGATTATTAATTAAAGAATTTATACCAGAGTATATTCCGGGTATGTATAAATCATGGGGTCAAGATAATGAAGTAGGTAAATATTTAGTTGGTTTTAAAAAAGACTTTACTCTAGATGAGTTTACTGAATTTATTATGTCTAATAGTAATACCGGTGATAATAAGTTTGTTGTTCAAGAAAAAGATAATAAAGAAATAATAGGTTATTTAGATCTATATCGTGAAGATTTTCGCAGTAAGACAGTAACACTTGTTATTGAAAAAGATAAATGGGATAAAGGTTATGGTAAAGAAGTACTTAGTAAAGTAAGTGAAGTAGAAAGAGCAGATGGACTTGGTTCACTTTATGCAACATGTGATTCACATAACGAAAGAGCATTTAAAGTACTCGAAGATACAAAGTTTGAAGATATAGATTCTATACCTAATGAACGTAAAGATATAAATGGGGTTGTTGGTGATGAAATATTATTTGAACTTGAAATGATTAGAGTTCATTATGATACTAACTAAGACTTATTAAAGTCTTTTTTTAATATATGGAGTAAATATGAAAGAAAAAGAATGGTATAAACTAGATAATATAGGTGTATATTATGCACCATTAAGACATAAAAAAAGACAAATAATATTTAGATATACAGTATCACTTAAAGATAATATAGATGAAAAAATATTACTAGAAGCACTTAAAGATACAATAAAAGTATTTCCTAATTTTCATATAAATTTAAAATATGGTTTCTTTTGGTATTATTTAGAAGAATCATCTAAAGAAATTAAAGTATCTAAAGAACACGAACCTATATTACATAAACTAATATATGATGAAGATGATTTATTATATCGAGTAACATATTATAAAAAAAGAATTAATTTTGAATGTTCTCATATCTTATCTGATGGAAGAGGTTCTTTAGAATTCTTTAAAATATTAATATCTTTTTATATTAAATATTATTATAAATTAAATATAGATATAGATACTAATTCATCTAGTATAGATAGAACTGAAGATTCATTTGATAAATATTTTAAACATAGTAATGGATATAAGAGTTCTCATAAGAATATATATCATTATAAAGGTCTTGTCTTAAATAATAAAACAAGATATATGGAAATACATTTAAATGCTAATAAAGTATTAGATTTAGCTCATAAATATGATGCTTCTATGACAGAATTTCTTGTTTCTGTTTTAATATATTCGATTATGAAAGAAATGAATAAAAGAGACTATAATAAATTAATTAAAATAGATATACCTGTTGATTTAAGATCATTTAATAATTCTGAATCTTCAAAAAATTATTTTGGTTTAGCATCAGTAGATTTTAGACCTATCAAAGGTAATACTGATTTTGAAAGTATAATAAAAGTAGTAAAAGAAGAATTTAAAGAGCGTATAAATATTGAAAAACTTGAAGAACGTGTAAATACTATGGTTAACTATCAAAAGTTAATCGCAGCAAGATTAATACCCTTATTTATCAAAGATATATTTATGATAATAACAGATAAATTTACAAGTAAAATGCATACTACTACTTTATCTAACATAGGTAGAGTAAAGTTTCCTGATGAAATAGATAAATACATTGAGTATTTATCAGTATTAACTACTACTGAAGGATTCCAATTTACGATAATATCTAATAAAAATGATTTATGTATAGGTATATCTTCAATATATAAATATAATAATATAATACGTAATTTTGCTATATTCTTTAGAGATAATAATATCGATGAAGATATATATACGGAGGTATGTTAAATGAAATACTGCTCCAATTGTAAAATAAAAATAAATACTAGGGAATTTACTTGTCCATTATGTCAAAACAAACTAACTGGAAACTGTGAATCTGTTTATCCTGAATTAATAAGTAAAAAGAAAAATATTGCTATGAAATTAGTATCATTTATTGCTTTAGCTTCTTCATTTATATCGCTATATATAGATTTACTAATAAATCATGAAGTAACATTTAGTTTATTTGTAATACTATCAATAATAACATCATATTCTATATTTTATTATCTAATGCATAGTTATCATAAAGAATTTTATAAATTATTTAATACATTACTAATAGTAATATTATTCTTATTATTCTTATGGTATTTCTTTACTAAATTATCATTTATTACTGATTTTATAATACCAATACTATGTATAATAATATTAGTATTTACTAGTATATATGGAATATTATTAAAAGATAATTTTATTAAAAGATATATGCATATTATATTAATAAATTTCTTAATATCATTAATACCAATAATATTATCTAGATTTAATATGCTTACTATTAAATGGCCTTGTTATATATTATATGGTATATCTATTATTGATGTAATTGGTTTAATAGTATTTGATTATTCTGATATTAAAGAAGAATTAATAAAGATATTTAACATCTAAAAGTGTAAATATCTTTTTTTTATAATTTTTTTATGATATTATTATATTAATAATAAGGGAGATGTCTATATGAATAATAATTTAGATAATGATACTAGTAAAGAACTTGGTAATGGTATAAGTGTAAATCCTATTGAGAATAATGAAGAAAAGGGTAGTATTTTACCTAACACTCCAACTGCTCCAGAAACACCTGAAGCTATGACTACAAATGTTCAAGAAAGCGAACCAAAAAGTAATATAGGTCCAAGTAGTGATAATGATTTTTCTGATCCGTTTGCTATTCCAACTAGCATGAGTACAAGTGAAAGTGTAACAAATGATACACCTGTAACAAATAGTTTAGGAACAGAAAATACAGTTGTACAATCTACTAATGAGCCTGTAAAACCAGAAGAACCAAGTCCAGTTACTGAAAGTAATGAAGGTACTACAAGTACTGAAAGTACACCATTTACTTATACAGCACCAAGTTTTGGAAGTAGTGCAAGCACTGAAAATGTAACTACACCAGAAACACCTATAGCTCAAACACCAAGTGCAACCCCAGCACAACCAAGTGTAAATGAAACACCAGCACCTACTAAAGATGCAACAGATAAACCAAAGAAAGGTCTTAACAAAAATATTTGTTTAATTATTCTTGTAATTATTATCGTTGCTTGTGTAGGATTTATGGTATATCAACTAGTATTATTAAAGAACGATCAAGATGCTGCTAAAAAAGCATCATCTGCTAATACAACTTCAACTGTAGTTTCAACTACAACAACAGAAGCTACTACTGAAGCAACAACAACATCAGCAAGTGAAACAACAACAGAAGCTGTTAATGAAGAAGTAACAACTATACCAGTAGAAACAACTGTAGCAACAACTACAATAGCATCAGAAGCACTTACTGGACCAACATCAACAGATGTACAATAATAAAATAGTTTAAGAGTGGGTTATCACTCTTTTTTTGTTATATAATTATTTTGGTGATATTATGCAAGATATAAATAAATTACTTGATAGTTTATCTCATTCTAAATTTCGTGGGTCTTTTCATTTAAATAATAAAATGAAAGAATATGTTAATACTCATGGATATGAAAAAATAGAAAAAGATGCTTATGAATTAATAACAAAAAGAATAGCTCCTAAAAATCCCTTAAACGATGGTAAACAAACACCAATGAAACAGGTTCATCCAGTCTTTATCGCCGAACATGCAACAGGTACTTGTTGTAGGTCATGCCTTGAAAGAATACATAAAATACCTAAAAATAAAGAATTAACTAGTGAAGAAATAGATTATATAGTTAAAGTAATAATGACTTGGATAAAAAGAGAATGTAAATAACAATAATAATATTTACACTAATAAAGGCACATATTTTCGTAAATAAAAAATATTTTTTAAAAATGTTTCATAAATGTTGCAATTGCAACAAAAACTCTTATCAAGTAGTGTTATATTGAATACGTAAACAAGATAGGAGAGGTAATTATGAAAGTAATAAAAAGAGACGGAAAAGTCGTTGATTATTGCCCTGAAAAAATAGAAAATGCTATTAAAAAAGCTAATAATGAAGTTGAAGAAGAAGATCGTGCAAGCGATATTCAAATACATAATATTATTAAATATATTGAAGGTTTAGGTAAAAAAAGAATACTAGTTGAAGATATTCAAGATATTATTGAAATGAGACTTATGAAATTAGGTAAGTATGAACTAGCTAAAAAATATATTACATATAGATATACAAGAGAACTTGTAAGAAAATCTAATACTACTGATAAAACTATTAAAGAATTAATTGATGGTGAATCAGAATACTGGAATACTGAAAACTCTAATAAGAATTCTCGTATTGTTACTACTCAAAGAGATTATATTGCTGGTATTACATCTACAGATATTACAAGAAGATTCTTACTTCCCGAAGATATTGTAGAAGCTCATGATGCAGGTATTATTCACTTTCATGATGCCGATTATTTTGCACAAAACGCATTACATAACTGTGATTTAATAAATCTTGATGATATGCTTCAAAATGGTACTAATATAAATGGTGTAATGATTGAAAAACCACATAGATTCTTAACTGCTATGACAATTGCAACTCAATTAATAACTGCAGTATCATCTAGTCAATATGGTGGATGTACAATAACACTTACACACTTAGCTCCATTTGTAAGATCATCAAAAGAAGCTTATATAAAAAAATATAAAGCACGTAAACTAACAGATAAACAAGTAGAAAAATTTGCTATGGAAGATTTAAAAAAGGAAATAACTGATGGTGTTCAAACATTCCAATATCAAATTAATTCTATGACAACTACTAATGGTCAAGCTCCATTCTTATCAGTTTGTATGTATTTAGGTGAAACTGAAGAATATAAAGAAGAACTTGCTATGATTATCGAAGAAGTACTAAAACAAAGAATTCAAGGTATGAAGAATGAAAAGGGTGTATGGATTACTCCAGCATTCCCTAAGTTGCTTTATGTTCTTGAAGAAGATAATATAAATCCAAAAGGTAAATATTATTATTTAACTGAACTTGCAGCTAAATGTACTGCTAAACGTATGGTTCCTGATTATATTTCTGAAAAAATTATGAAAGAACTTAAGATTAATGAAAATGGTGAAGGCGATTGTTATCCATGCATGGGTTGTAGATCATTCTTAACGCCAGATAGATCAATTAGCTTAGGTAATATTGCTAAAGCTAAAAATTATGTACCTGGTAAAGGTAAATATTATGGAAGATTTAATCAAGGTGTTGTTACTATTAACTTACCTGATGTTGCCTTATCTTCTGATAAAGATATGGATAAATTTTGGAAAATATTTGATGAAAGACTTGAACTTTGCCATCGTGCACTTCAAATAAGACATGAACGTTTATCTCATGCTACATCTGATGTTGCTCCAATCTTATGGCAATATGGTGCACTTGCAAGACTTGATAAAGGTGAATCACTTCATGAATTATTACATCATGGTTATTCAACTATTTCGCTTGGTTATGCAGGATTATATGAATGTGTTAAATATATGACAGGACATTCTCATACTGATAATGGTGTTGGTAAAGAATTTGCTTTAAAAGTTATGCAACATATGAATGATAAATGCAAAGAATGGAAACAAGCAGAAGATATTGATTATTCAGTATATGGAACACCAATTGAATCTACTACTTATAAATTTGCTAAATGCTTAAGAGAAAGATTTGGTGTTATCAAAGGTATAACTGATAGAGATTATATAACTAATTCATATCATGTACCTGTATTTGAAAAAATAGATGCATTTGAAAAATTAAAATTAGAATCAGAATTCCAAAAGTTATCACCAGGTGGTGCAATATCTTATATCGAATGTTCTAATCTTGAAAATAATGTTGATGCAGTACTAGAAGTAATTAATTTTATATATAATAATATTATGTATGCTGAATTAAATACTAAGTCTGATTATTGTCAAAAATGTGGATATTCAGGTGAAATATTACTAGATGATAATCTTGAATGGTATTGTCCAAATTGTGGTAATCGTGACCATGATACTTTAAATGTTGCTCGTCGTACTTGTGGATATATTGGTACTAACTTCTGGAATAGAGGTAGAACTCAAGAAATCAAAGAAAGATATGTACATCTAGATAATCATGATGCAGATGAGGCTTAATTATGAGATATAATAAAATTAGAAAAGTAGATATATCTAATGGACCTGGAGTAAGAGTTTCAATATTCTTCCAAGGTTGTGCTTTTCATTGCAAAGGTTGTTTTAATGAAGAAACATGGGACTTTAATGGTGGTAAAGAATTTACTGATGACACTATAAAAGAAGTTTTAGATTTATGTGATAAAGATCATGTTAAAGGTTTATCAATACTTGGTGGTGAACCAATGAACCCTAAAAATATCGAAGGTACTACTAAACTTGCCGCAGCTTTTAAAGAAAGATATCCAAATAAGACAATATGGATGTGGTCTGGTTATACTTTCGAAGATTATCTATCTAAACAAGATGTTATGAAATATATTGATGTTGTTGTTGATGGTCAATTTGAAATAGATAAAAAAGATCCAAGATTACGTTTTAAAGGCTCATCTAATCAAAGAGTAATTGATGTACCTAAATCATTAAAAAAGAAAAAAGTAGTATTATATGAAGAATGATATAAAAATCATTCTTTTTATATGATAAAATATAAATAGGAGAGTGTATAAATATGGAAACAATAACTACAACAACATCTAATGTAATTTTATATGAACAAACAGAAGATAATTATCATACATCTTATAGTAATTTAACTTATATAATATTTTTTGTCGTAGTAATAGTATTAGTACTAATAACTATATTATTAATATTAAAAAATAAAAAGAGAAAACACTAATTGTTTATTAATAACAAATAGTCTATAATTATTAAGATAAGGTAGGTGTATTTATGTTAAAGAATAAAAAAAGTGATGTAGGATATAAAGGGTATTTTATTCTATGTATAATTATAATTGTAATACTAGGTGCATTAGTATGTTTGCTTGTTAAGAATCGTACTGATTTAAAAAACGAAAATGCTGAATTAAAGAAAACTGAAACTACAAGTATGACAGAAAACTCGAGTAAAGTAGATGAAAATATAGTACGTGAAATCACCACGGTTAATACAAGTAATATGGATACTAATGAAATGATTACAACTTTATTTTCAAATCAAATGAAAGATAATTATGGTGCTGATGATGTATCTGTAACATCAATAAAAGTATTAACAAAAGAAGAAGCTTCTAAGATAAGTGATAGTTATGCACAAGCAGCTGATACAGATATTTTTGCCGATATTACTTATGATGTTAAAGTTAGCAATCATGATAACACTTTATATACAGATGGTGTTGGTACAATCGATGGCGATTGGGTAAGAGGAAAAAGTATGTTTGGTCGTTTTGTAAAAGATGAAAATGGTAATTATTACCTAGAATATTCAACTGTAAAGATTCAATAATATGAAAATAGATGAATTTTTAAAAGAAGTTTCATTGCTAGATGAACAATATATAAAAAAACACCAAAATGAACCAAATACAGATATAATTAATGGATTAAAAGAACTTGAATTTAATTATATGCAACAATATAGTCTATTAAATCCTGAATATAAATTATACTTAATAAATTTAAATGATAATTATTATGATTTAAGAAATAAATTACTTCATGAAACTAATCAAGATAAGATAATGGATTTAATTAATAATAATGATTTTTATATAAAAGATAATTATGCTAAATATTATTTAAAAAATAAATTAGAAGATAATAATCTAGATAAATATCTTAATATCTTAAATGAATATGAAAATGGTAATATCGAAGATAAAATATATGATAAAGATGTCTTAAAAAAATTAGGTAATGAAATAAACCATTTAGAAGATAATATAAAAGATTTAAATAATAGATTAGATTATATAAAAGAACTATATGATATTTTAAATAGAAATCAGGGAGAATAATATGAATGAATTACTTATATTTACAAATTATTATAGTAAATTTGTTTCATCAGTAGATGCTATATCATCTAAGTATGATCATACTTTTAGAGTTATAAATTATGCTAAAGATATTGCTGAAAGCTTAAACCTACCTGAAAGTGATATTAATACGGCTAAAGTATGTGCTTTATTTCATGATATAGGTAGATTTGGTCAATATGAAAAGTATCATACATTTATTGATGCTATTTCTATTGATCATGGTGATTATGGCTATGAGATATTAAAAAAAGCTAATTATAATAATGAAACAGTATTAAATGCTGTTAAATATCATAATAAATATTCTATTCCTAGTAATCTAAGTGAAAGAGATAAGATGTTTTGTAAGATAACTAGAGATGCAGATAAGATAGATATTATGAATACTCAAGGTAATACCTGTGATGCTGATAAATTTGAATTACCGGATTTTGTATATGATGCATTCAAAAATCATAAACTAATAACTAATAGTGATACAGATACTAATTCTAAACTAATAGATGTATTCAGATTACTTGCATTTATATTTGATATAAATTATCGAAGATCATTTGAACTAGTCGAAGCATATGATATTGTTAATACAAAATGTAATATGTTATATGATAAATATCACGATGAAAGAATAAATGATATAAGAAATATTTGTAATAAATATGTAATGGATAAGATAAATAACAAGGAGTAAACATGAGTAAAGATACAATTATTATCATAGCTATTCTAGTAGCATTATTAGTTGTAATAGTTATAATAAAAAAAGTAATTGATAAGAAAAATAGTGTTGTTATTGAAACAACTATTGATCCTAATTATCATGAAAATAAATTTAAAGAAGGTAGTATACAATCAGCAGATAAGAGTATATTTAATAATAATAAAGCCAATATGCCAGGCGGAACTAATTATAAAAAAAGATAATATATTAAGAATAAAAAGGTGGTTTATTAATGAATATTAAAGTATATCAAGCTGGATTAAAATTCATGTTATGTAATACAGTTAAAAGATTATTTAATGGAGAAGTTTATTTTGATCATAGTCTAGATCATGGTATATATGGAAGAATAAAAGCAAATGTTCCCATAGATCAAAATAATTTAAATAAAATAAAAAATTATATGGTTACTATGGTTAATGAAAATTTACCATTTTCTAAAAAAATAGTATCTAAACAAGAAGCATATAATTTTTATATGAATAAAAATAATACAGAAAAAGCTTATAATATCTTAGATATAGCTAATGTAGCAGTATCTATGTTTTCACTTGAAGGACAATATAATTACTATTATACACATGATATGCCTGCTACTACTGGTTCACTTAAATATTTTGATTTATATTATGTAAATACTAATGAATTTGTCTTAGTATATCCATATAATGGAAGAATGGATTATTCTTTTAGAAGTCATATATATGAAGCGTTTAAAGAATATGAAACATGGTCTAATAATATTGGTATTGAATATGTTTGTGACTTAAATAATATGGTAGCTAAAGGACAATATGAAGATTTAATAAGAAAAAATGAGATAAAAGAAGATACTAATATATATGAAATAGCTAAAAAGATAATAGAGCTTAATAAGAAAATAATTTTACTTGCTGGACCATCTTCATCAGGTAAAACCACTTCTTCACGTAAATTAAGTTTATATTTATCTTCATTTGGTGTTAATGCCCTACCAATAAGCTTAGATGACTATTTTGTAGATAGAGATAAAACACCATTAGGTGCAGATGGTAAACCTGATTATGAATCAATAAATGCTATTGATTTAAAAATGTTTACAAGTAATTTAACTGATTTATTACAAGGAAAGAGTGTATCATTACCAATATATAATTTTACTGTAGGTACACATACACTTGCAAAACCTGTTACTCTAGGTAAAAATGATGTAATCGTAGTTGAAGGATTACATGCAATTAATCCAGAATTAATAAAATTACTTGATTCAAATGTTATATATAAAGTTTATATAAGCCCATTTACACCATTAAGTATTGATAGACATAATTATGTATCAACTACAGATAATAGATTAATAAGAAGAATAATCAGAGACTTTAGAACAAGAGGTAAGAGTGCCGAAGAAACTATACTTTCATGGCAAAGTGTAAGAGAAGGTGAAGAAAAGAATATCTTCCCTTATACAGATACTGTAGATGCTGTTTTAAATACTGCATATATATATGAAATTGGTGTCTTAAAAGTATATGTAGAACCATTACTTGCATGTATACCAATGAATTCTAAAGCATACTCAGAAGCAAGAAGATTATTAGATGAATTTAGGACTTTCTATCCAATACCATCTGATGAAATACCAAAAGATAATGTCTTAAGAGAGTTTATTGGTGGAAGTTCATTTGAAAGGATTGAAGAATAATATGAAAAAGAAAGTTGCTATTAATGGATTTGGAAGAATAGGTAGAATAGCTTTTAGAGAATTATTAGATGATAATGAACTAGAAGTAGTAGCTATTAATGATTTAGCACCAGTTGAAGATTTATTTATGTTACTTAAATATGATTCTAATTTTAGAATGTTTGATAGTAAAGATATATCTTATAATGATCAAGGTATAATTTATAAAGGTAGATTAGTTAAAGTGTATAAAGAAATGGATGCATCTAAGTTACCTTGGGCATCCTTAAAAATAGATGTTGTACTTGAGTGCACTGGTCATTATACAAATGTAGAAGATGCTATCTCACATATTAGAGCAGGAGCTAAACATGTAATTATTAGTGCACCAGCTAAAGGTGATTGTAAGACTATTGTATATAATGTTAATCATAAAAAATTAACAGGTAAAGAAGAAATAATATCTGCTGCCTCTTGTACAACTAATTGTCTTGCACCAGTATTAAATGTATTAAATAAAGCATTTGATGTTGAAGGTGGTTATATGACTACTGTTCATGCTACAACAAATGACCAAACTACACTTGATGTAGTACATAAAAAAGGTGCAGCATCACGTCGTGGTAGAAGTGCACTTGAAAATATCATACCAACATCTACTGGAGCAGCTTCAGCTATTGGTAAAGTAATACCAGAACTTGATGGAAAATTAAAAGGAAATGCAATCAGAGTACCAGTAATTGATGGTTCAATGATAGATTTAACAGTTAAAGTTAAAAAACATACGACAATAGATGAAATAAATGAAACATTTAGAGTTGCATCCAATGAAACCTTAAAAATAACAAATGATCCAATTGTTTCAAGTGATGTAATTGGTCAAAAGACAGGTGCACTTGTTGATGCATCACTTACTGATGTCTTAGATTTAGACGATGGATGTGAACTTATCAAAGTGGTAGCTTGGTATGATAACGAGTTAGGCTATACTTGTCAAATGCTTAGAACAATGAAAGTACTTATCTAAAAGTACTTTTTTATTTTACATGTTAAATTATATATTTGCATAATATTATTGAAGATAAAACAAACAATATTTTATAATTATAATAGAAGGAGTTTATAAAATGAAATGTAATATATGTGGTGATGATATACCAAATGGTGCAAATGTATGCCCATCTTGTGGTACACCAGTAAATAATGGACAAACTATGAATACTAATATGAATCAAAATATGAGCAACAACATTAATAGCAACATTAATCAAGGATATAATCAAAATTATAATCAAACAACTTATAATCAAAATCAAATGAATAATAACAATAATAATAGTGATGAAGGTAATACATTATCTATTGTTGGTTTAATATTTTCATTTTTTATACCAATACTCGGTTTAATATTATCTATTATTGGTAATAATAAATATAAACAAAGTACTGGTAAATCTAATGGATGTGCAATTGCTGGTATCGTAATAAGTTCAATATTCTTAGCTGTATTTGTATTTGTAATAATTATTTCCTTAGCATTTTCTACATTATTATGGCCTAATGTTAGATCAGATATAATAGAACAAACTTATTGTAATCAAGCATACAATTGTAATTGTGTTGATGATGAATGTACATGTTCTTATGATATAGAAGATGAAGATGGTAATAAAGAAGAAACAAAGTCAATTACATGCTCTAAAGATTCAATTAGTACTAGTCAAGAAAGTACATTAAGTTATCAATAAATCTTACTTTAATAGTAAGATTTTTTAATTAATATACTTGTTAAGTATAATTGTATTCTATTGATAAATAATAATTAATATTCTAAAATTATACTAAGAGGTATTATATGAAAAAGATAGTAAATAAGATATTCTTATTATTTATATTTATATTAATAATTTGTAGTAATAATATTTTTGCAATAGCACCATCTAGATTTTATCCTAGATATCAAATAGATGGAGATATTCAAAGTAATCAAATAGTTATGTATTTTGGTTGGGAAGGTGAAGATGCCTATAAGATAACTCAAGATATAACAATTGATACGAGTAAAATTACCATACTTGATGTAAGTGCTAATGAAGAAGCACCAGATTTTAATATCGAATATAAAGAAAAGAATAAATCAGGTAATAAAGTAACATATGAATTTACTGCTACATCTAATTATGTATATAATAAGACAAATTATATGACTATTGTATTTGATGTTAATAGTGGTTTTAAAGTTAAAAATAAAACAGAAATGGATGTATCTGATATATATGCTTATAATGATACAGGTAATAAATATCGTTATGCAGGTTATTATGTAACATTATCAAGAGAATCATCTAATTCAATATTAGGTATAAGAGAAGATAAGACAGATTCTTATATGTTAAAAATAAAAATATACAAAGCTCTACCTTTTATAATAGTAGGTATAGTAGTAATAGTAGGTATAATAGTAATTATCTTAGTTACACCTAGTAGAGCACATGAAAATAGAATGTCTAGGATACGTTACCAATTAGATCCTAAGAACTATCCAATACCTGGAGTAGGACCACTTCCAAAACCAAGAAAGAAAACCAAGAATACTATTATCGAACCAGAAGAACCACAGATTAAACCATTATCTAAATATGGTTCTAAAGCTAATTCAATAGATGAACAAAAATCACGTGCTATTAAGAAAAAACCAATGGAAATTGATAAAAATATTTTTAATGATAATCCTACTAAAGGTAATCAAGAAAGTTTAACTAATATTAATCCCATGGCATTTGATGATGGTGAACCAGTAGATAGAAATCCAAATGATGATAATACAGATTATCTATAAAAGTTTAGGTTGACAAAAAATAGTTAATTAACTATAATCAAAAATGTAAAAACAAATGAGGAAGACGTTTTATTATAAGTAATATTAAGAGAACTACTTATATGGTGTAATAGTAGTATATGAAAGTAATAAATAAATCACTTCTGATGTTATTAGAGGATAAGTCTAATACGTATTAAGCGCGTTAAGCAATAAGTGCATGAATAACTCATGAATTAAGGTGGTAACACGGAAATATTTTCGCCCTTTAGTTTATGAGTTTTTTTATTTAGAAAGGATTGATAATATGGCATTTCAAGAATTAGAAAAAGGTAGTAATTATGAAATTGAAAGTAGAATAGCTAAGAAATGGAAAGAAGAAGATATACTTAACAAAACTATTGAAAATAGAAAAGATAGTAAGAGTTGGGTATTTTATGATGGACCTATATATGCTAATGCTAAACCTGGTATACATCATGTATTTGCTAAGACAATAAAAGATTCATTTTGTAAATACAAAACTATGCAAGGGTATAAAGTAGATAGAAAAATAGGACTTGATTGTAATGGTTTACCAATCGAAGTTAATGTAGAAAAGAATTTAGGCTTTAAAGATAGACGTGATATCGAAGCATATGGAATAGATAATTTTATCAAAGAATGTCGTAAAGAAACTACTTCTAATATTGATGAAGTAAAGAAGTTAACTGATATGATGGGTCAATTTATTGATCAAGAGCATCCATATATAACTTGTGAAAATGATTATCATGAAACTGAATGGTATTTACTTAAAGAAATGCATAAAAAAGGTTTAATATATCATTCAACCAAAGTACTTCCATATTGCCCTAGATGTGGTACAGAACTTTCATCTAACGAAGTAGCTCAAGGTTATCAACAAGATAGTGTTAATACTGTTATAGTTCCTTTTAAACTAGTTGATAAAGATGTTTACTTACTTGTATGGACTACAACACCATGGACTTTGATTGATAATGTTGCCGCTTGTGTTAATCCCGATTATGATTATATCGAAGTAGAATCACTTGGTTATAAATTTATCGTAGGTAAGAGTCTTGCAAATAAAGTTTTAGGTGATGATTATAAAGTATTAAAAGAATTTAAAGGTAAAGATTTAGTTGGACTACATTATGAGCAATTAATGCCTTATGCTAAGATTGAAGATGGTAAGAGCTTTGTTGTCGTAGCTGACTCTTATGTTACTGATGAAGATGGTACTGGTATTGTTCATATCGCACCTGCTTATGGTTTAGATGATAACCGTGTATGCAAAGAAAATGGTATTGGTTTTGTTCAATCAGTAGATTTAGATGGTAAATATACTATCGGACCATGGAAGGGTACTTTGGTTACTGATAAAGACCTAGAACTTGAAGTTATCAAGTGGTTAAAAGAACATGATAAATTATTTAAGAAAATAAAACTAGTTCATGATTATCCACATTGCTGGAGATGTAAGTCTCCATTAATATATTATGCAAAACCAGCATGGTATATTAAGACAACTGAATATAAAGATAAAATAATCGAACAAAATAAGAAAGTACATTGGTTCCCAAGTTATGTTGGTGAAAAACGTTTTGGTAACTGGTTAGATAATATGGTTGATTGGGGTATTTCAAGAAACCGTTTCTGGGGTTGTCCACTTCCATTCTGGGTATGTGATGAATGTGGTTATTTTGATGTTATTGGTTCTAGAAAAGAATTAATTGAAAGAGCAGATCAAAAACTTAAATATGAAGATATTGATTTACATAGACCATATATAGATTCAATTACTATGACTTGTCCTAAATGTGGTAAGACAATGCATAGAATTAGTGATGTAATTGATGTTTGGTTTGACTCAGGTGCTATGCCATATGCTGAATGCCATTATCCATTTGAAAACAAAGAATGGTTTGAAAATCACTTCCCAGCTGATTTTATCGCTGAAGGTGTTGATCAAACACGTGGTTGGTTCTATACACTAATTGTTATTTCAACAATAATCTCTGGCATATCTTGTTATAAGAATGTTGTTGTTAATGATATGATGCTTGATGAACATGGTAAAAAGATGAGTAAATCAATTGGTAATATTATTGATCCAGTTGAATTTATGAAGAAATATGGTGCAGATACAACTAGATGGTATATGTTATATGTATCTCCTGTATGGACACCACTAAAGTTTTCTGAAAATGGTGCTAAAGAAGTATATTCTAAATTCTTTAATCCACTTAAGAATACTTATTCATTCTTTCAAACATATGCAAATATTGATGGTATAGATATTAGTAAATGTAATGTTCCATATTCTAAAAGAGAAGATATAGATAAATGGTTATTATCTAAATATAATAAACTTGTAAAAGAAGTAACTGAATCTATGGATAAATATGATTTAAATGAAGCAGTAAGAAATATCACAAGCTTTGTTTCTGAAGATTTATCTAACTGGTATATTAGACGTAATCGTGATCGCTTCTGGTCTAATAAACTTGATAATTCTAAGAAGAGTGTTTATATTACAACATATGAAGTATTAAATGGTTTATGTAGATTATGTGCACCAATGATTCCATATACAACTGAAGAAATATATACTAAGTTAACTAATGAAGAATCAGTTCATTTAGCAGATTATCCTAAATGTAATCCAAGACATATTAATAAAGAAATCGAAGAAAAGATGGACTTAGTTAGAGATTTAATATCTACTGGTAGATATGTTCGTGAAGAAGCTAAGATTAAAGTAAGACAACCTCTATCTGAAGCATTAATTAATGGTAAATATGAAAGTATCTTAGGTAATTTAGTTGAATTAATCAAAGAAGAATTAAATGTTAAGAAAGTAGTATTTGTACCTGATTTATCTAAATATATGGACTTTACTATTAAACCTAATTATAAAGTTGTAGGTAAAATGTTAGGTTCTAAGATTAAAGCATTTGAAGTAGCACTTTCTGATTTATCTGATGAAGATAAAGAACAATTATTAAAAGGTGAAACACTTACAATTGATTTTGAATCAGAAAGACTTGATATTGAACCAGATATGGTAGATATCAGAATAAATGCTAAAGAAGGATTTAATGTAGGTATGCAAAATAATAAGTTTATTATTTTAAATACTGAATTAACTCGTGAATTATTACTTGAAGGTTTAGCACGTGAATTTGTATCTAAAGTACAAAACTTAAGAAAGACTAAAGATTTTGATATCGCAGATCGTATCGAACTTACATATTATACTAATGAAGAAGATGTAATCGATGCTTTCAATGTTAACAAAGACTATATTAAACATGAAACACTTTCAGTTAAGTATGAATTAAAAGAAAATGATGGAGAACACTTAGATGTTAATGGACATGATGTAGTAGTTACTATCAAAAAAGCAAATAAGTAGAAATACCTATTTGCTTTTATTTTTCTTTTAGTTATTATCTAATTATGTTATAATCTTTAATAGATTAAGGATTGATAAATATGCTAGATTTCGATGAATTAACTGCAAAATTATATCAAGAAGATATTAATTGGATCTATTCAATAATAAAAGATTTAGATAAAAATGGTATTGAAAGAAAAGAGACTTTTATTAAAGACACATATATCTTTAATAATTTAATAGTATTAGGTTATTATTTTATGAATCTATATGTAGTAAGTAATATATCTAATTATTCAGAAGAAGATAGTGATGAAATAATGAGTGCTATTATTAAGGGTGCTAGTTCTTATAATGAATATAAATTAGAACAAATATATAAAAGAGATATTGATTTAAATAAAATAGTTGAAGCTTATAATAGCATAGTAAGAAAAACTAAAGCATATTCACCAAATGATGGTCTAAAAGCAAGAGTAGTAGCAATAGATGAAGTATATCGTAGAATATATCCTGAATTTAATAAGAAACATTTTAATGTATTTGTAAAAGTATTTATGTCTTCATTCTTCGAATTTGAAGATAATATACAAAAAGTAATAGATAGTTACCTAAATAAGGATAAATAATATGATAGATAATAATAAAATATCTCAAGTATTTGCTGCTATTACAGAAAATGGTATAGATGCTTTTAGTGATGAAGACTTAATTAAATTGCTTTCTATGTTAAATAGATATGAATTAGTAGAATTTGAAGATAAAATATATCAAGTATTTTATGATAAATATCATAATGAAATACTTGCTACATCTAGTTATTTTCGTTTAACTAAAATAGTTAATATAGTTTTATTTAATATTAAAGATAAAATGATTAATATAAGTAATACTAATTTAATAGATTTATTAAATAAATCTTTATTAAATGGTACATATAATAATTATATAAGTAAATGTTCTATAAATGATTTATCTAATATTAAATTTTATTTATATAATAATGCTAATATTAATGATGAAAATAATATTAAAGCTACTAAGAAATTATTAAATATAATTATTAATGAACTTAAGACTAGAGTACAAAAGTTTTCTTAATATAAAAAATAGTTGGTATAAACCAACTATTTTTATTATCTATTATAATATTCAACGATTAATTCTTCATGAATATCACTAGAAAGTTCACTTCTTTCAGGATATCTTAAATAAGAACCTGTAAGTTTGTTAGAATCAAATTCTACATAAGCTGGAATAGCTCTCTTAGCTTCAAGTGCTGCTTTTATTGCAGGATGATCTAAAGAGTTTTCTTTAACACTTATTGTGCTTCCTGGTTTAACTTCAAATGAAGGAATATCTACTTTCTTACCATCAACTAAGATATGTCCATGGTTAACAAGTTGTCTTGCACCACGTCTAGTATTAGCCATACCCATACGATATACTAAATTATCTAAACGAGATTCAAGTAACTTAAGTAAATTATCACCAGTAACACCATTCATGTTTTCAGCTTTTTTAACAAGTCTCTTGAAAGATTTTTCACTTAAACCATACATGAATCTTGCTTTTTGTTTTTCATCTAGTTGAACTTTATATTCACTTGGTTTTCTACGACGATCTGTTCCATGTTGTCCAGGAGCATAAGGTCTCTTAGCAATATCTTTACCATTTTCAAGAGTAGAGAAACCATATCTTCTTGATTTCTTATAAGCTGGTCCGATATATCTTGACATAATTTTATCTCCTTTCTATATATTTCATAGAAAAGCATCATTAATTTACTAGGGAGTTTATTAACTTTTCACTTTAGCAGGCTAAGCTACTAAGATTATTTCAAATAAACACATTAATAAATATCATGATTTCCTGCCTAACTACGCACTTAGTAATATACTAGATATAGACTTAAAAGTCAATTGATAAAGACACTTAAGTATGCTAAAATTATTAATAGTAAAGAATATAGGGTGATTTTAAATGGCATTACAAGAACATTTTAAAATGAATTATAAAAGAATACTTCCAAATAGTCAAAGTATTATAAAAGGTAACCATTACAGAATTACTATATTAAGTCCATTACTTATTAGACTTGAATATAGTTCTACAGGTAATTTTGAAGATAGACCAACTGAATTAGTACAAAATAGAAAATTCCCTATAGTTAATTTTGAACAAAAAGAAGATAGTAAATATTTAACTATTAAAACAGATTATTTTACTTTAACATATCAAAAAGATATGCCATTCCAAGGTAATAGTGTTTCTCCAGATCAATATTTGAGAATAGATTTAAATGATACTGATAAATATTGGTATTTTTCACATCCAGAAGTACGTAACTTTGGTGGTAGTACTTATTCACTTGATAATACTAATGGTAAATATCATGCTGATAGGGGATTATATTCTACTGATGGTTTTGTTTCTATAGATGATTCTAATACACTTATATTTAATGAAGATGGATCTTTAGGTAAAAGAACAGATAAAAGAATAGATACCTATGTATTTATGTATAAAAGAGATTTTGGTGCAGCATTAAGAGATTATTTTACTTTAACAGGTTATCCACCATTAATTCCAAGATATGCTCTAGGTGTATGGTGGTATCGTAATATACCATATAACTCTAAAGGTATAGAAAAATTAGTATTTAAATTTAATAAAAATAGAGTACCATTATCAATAATTATGTTAGGTAATTATTGGCATCGTAAGAATCCTAAAATGAAATCTGGTTTATCATTTAATCTAGAATTATTTAAAAGACCTACAAGAGTAGCAGAATTCTTACATAGTAAAAATATAAGACTTGCACTAAATATTAATCCAATTGAAGGTATATATAGTAAAGAAGATTATTTCTTACCATATCAAAAAGCATCTGGTGCTGTAGTAGGTGATAATGGTATATCTCCATTTAATGTCTTTAATACTAATATGTTATCTTCATATTTTGATTATTTAATACACCCATTAATGAATCAAGGAGTAGACTTCTTCTGGATAGATTATAATAATATAAATGATAAAACATCTCTAAGAGCACTTGAACATTATCATTTTAATGATTTTAAACAAATACCTAATAGAAGAGGTATTGTAATAGGTAGAAATTCTGGTATTGCAGCTCATAGATATTCAGTTATTTATACAGGTGAAACTGATGTATCATGGGATGTTCTAGAAATGCTTCCTGAATTTAATGCACAAGCTTCTAATATTGGTTTATCATGGATATCTAATGATATTGGTGGATATCGTAATGGTATTGAAGACCCAGAATTATATTCAAGATTTGTTCAATTTGGTTGTTTTTCACCAATCTTAAGATTATCAGCAGATGAAGGTTATTATTATAAGAGAGAACCATGGAAATGGGATATAACAACAACATCTGTAGTATCTCAATATTTAAGATTAAGACACTCTTTAATACCATATATATATTCAGAAGCTTATAGATATTCAAGAGCAGGTCTTCCATTAGTACAACCATTATATTATGGTAATCCAGAAATATATGATGAACCATTATATAAAAATGAATATTATTTTGGTAAGAATCTATTAGTAGCACCAATAACACAAAAGAATGAACAAGTTATTGATAGAGCCATTCAAAAATTATATTTACCTGAAGGTGTCTGGTATGACTTTACTACAGGTAAAAAATATAATGGTAATAGGAGATATACATCATTTTATAAAAGAGAAGATTATCCAGTATTTGCAAAATCCGGTACTATCTTACCTCTTGCTATTTTAGATGAAGAAAATATTAATAGTACTAAACCACCTAAAGCTATGGAAATACAAGTATTCCCTGGTGCTTCTTCTTCATATGAATTATATGAAGATGATGGAGTAAGTTCTTTATATGAAAAAGGTTTCTTTATCGTAACTAATATAGATTATACTTATCAAAAAAATAATATTACCGTTATTATTAGACCAATTGCGGGTAAATCTGGAATAATACCTGATTATCGTAGTTATAGATTAAGATTTAGAAATACAAAAGAACCTGAAAATGTCATAATACATGTAGGTACTGAAAAAGTAAAGGGAGTTCAAACATATACAGATGATAACGATTTTATTGTTGAACTTCCAAGTCTATCTACATTAAAACAGATAACAGTTAACTTAAAAGGTAAAGATATTGAAATAGATGCTCTAAGACTTATTAATGATGATATTATATCAATATTAAATGATTTACCTATACAAACTAAACAAAAAGAAGTAATAGGTAAAGTATTACTTGATGATAATATGGAGATAAGACAAAAACGTATCGAAGTTCGTAAATTCAAGAAAATTGGTCTTAATCAAAGATATATTAATGTATTTATTAAATTACTTGAATATATGCAAGATGTATAAAACACGATTATATCGTGTTTTATTTTGTATATAAAAACTAGTTAATTATTATAACTAGTTTTTATATTATATATTCTTTTTAAATATTCTTTTCTTTCTTAATATTATTAACGATATAACTCCTAATAATACTACAATTAATAAATATAATTTAGAACTAATACCTGTTTTAGGATTTTCTATTACTTCAGGTTCACTAGGAACTATGGCTTTAACATAACTGACTTCAGGTATATCTATATCAACTTGTGCACTATCTTTATTAACATTATCATAATAAGTAAGTACTGTAGAATCGCTAGTAGGATATTCATTTGTCTCTAATGTTAATAATTTTAATTTATATTTTAATGTTAATGGACTAGTATTTTTAATTGAATGATTTAAATCAATATTTAATTTATTACTATCTTCATCATATTCAACTTCATAATCATATTTACCTTCACTAGATACATCGCCATATCCCCATTTATTACTTGCAAGTTTTACACTATTTAATTCTTCATTATTAACTGATAAAGAAAGTGGTGCAACATCTTCATCATCATTTATAAATTGAAAGTCCTTTGCTAAATTATCTGTGATATTACCTGATACTAAGAAATAACTAATATTATTTTCAAAATTATCAAATAAAGTATCTATACTACTACCATAATTAACAATAGTATCATCAGCTTCAGTATTACCATAAATATCCATACCAAAATCATCTTGCATAGCTTTTATTAATCCAATAGCTTTATGTTTAAAATTATTAGCATTAGCAAGTGTATCAGTAGAGTAAAGAGATATATTATAATTACTATTTTTAATATCCTTTAATACATTATATGTCTTACATAATGAAACATCTAAACCATTTGCTTTCTTTGTAATAGTACTTCCATCACTGGTAATATATGGATTCCATTCCGTTTTAAAATAGGTTCTATATTGTTCATTAGTAATAGCTAATAATTTATCTTTATCATCACCAGTATAAATATTAGTCCAATAGTTTTTCCAAGATACTGGTAATGTAATAGTAAATCCGAAAACAGTCTTAGTATATTGGTAATTAAAATATTGGTTTTTATCATAATTTTCTTGTTGTTCAAATGTACCATCTTTACAACTATTATATACTTCTTCCCAAGTATAATCTGAATCACCATATATTGAACCACCACCCCAATCAGGGTTTGTCTTGGTAACTGGTGCAGGTCCATACTTGACACCATCAATAGTTATATATCCTTCATATACCCATGATTCCATATCAGAAAATAAAACTATATATTTTCTATTTGCTACAACATCAGTATCATCATCAAGCATTTTTTTAGCCATTTTTAATGGTACTTCAGTATTTGTTCCACCTACAACAAATGAAGTAAAATAACTTCTTAAATTATAATTAATAGCATTTTTTATAATCTCTAAATTATCATCATTTACTTCAATTAGTCCAGCTCCTTCATTTTTATTATCTCTAACAATAGAAATAGTATCATGAGCCCAACCATCAAATTTTATAACTGATACTTTAACATTTAAATTAGATTCACTTAATTTACTAAGTAAATCACTAGCTTCACTATTAATCTTACTAATATTAGTATCACTATTATCAAGAACTAATACAACATCTATATTTTTACTATTATTTGCATATTCATATGATGGTAAACTTTTAGTAACACTAGTTATATTATTTTCATCTAAATCAGTAGCAGTACTTTCAATAGCACTAACTTTAGCATATAAATTAATTGGCAGTATTAAAACTAACATAATTAAAATATAAAAAATATGATTCTTCTTCATAAACACACCATCCTATAATAATTATAATATTTATAATATATTTATTCAATAAACATATTAATAGTAAACGTTAAAATCGTTGATATAATTATTATAATTATTGTATAATAGGTTCTATGAAACGGATGTATGTATATGTTTATTATAATATTTATAATAGTATTAATAATTATGTATATATTTGATTATAAACTGAGAATAAAACATAATAAAATGGGTATACAAAATAGTTATAATAATTATATCAACGATT
>OMVK01000083.1 GCA_900314465.1 uncultured bacterium
TAAATCACTTCTTTATTTTAATTAAACGATCACATATATTATCATTAGAATCTTTCATAATAATTTTATCTTTATAATGACTATATACTTCATAAAATATATCAAATAATTCATGTTCTTGATAATTATTATTAGGTTCTATTTCATTAATAATATTTCTAATCGTAAAATACTTGCCATCTAAATTATCTATCTTTTTTATTACATTATCTATCATAACTAATCACAAAAATAATTATAACAATTATTTTATTTATTGACTAGCATAAAATCTTATGTTATTATTTTACATGTAATGGCGATGTAGCTCAGTTGGCTAGAGCAACCGGCTCATACCCGGTAGGTCGTAGGTCCGAATCCTACCGTCGCTACCAATTATATAAATAATAAATGACACTCTTTTATAGGGTGTCATTTTTAATATATTCTTAATAAAATAAAATAAGCTAATAAAGATAATACTAAAGGTATTATAATTACATATAATACTTTAATTATAGTAGTAATACTTATTTGTATACTATTATAACCAAGATATTTACATAATCTATTACTATTCTCTTCATCTACTACTAAATTAAATAAAGTAATAACTAATACAATAATATCTACTATAATAATACAAGTAACAATAATATTAATAATATTAATCGTATCACCTATATCAAGTGAAGATACTCCATTAACATTAATTTCTTCATCAAATTTAACATTATTATTATATAATTTCTCTTTAAAATATTTTATATTATTCATAAAATCATAATAATGTTTTAATTTAAATTCATAACTATATTTATAAGTATCATCATCTATATTATCTTTATGTATATCAATAATATTATTTTCATTATATATAATATTATCTATATCTTTATCTGTATAAAATACAAAATAAGTATCTTTATAATCATTATCATATTGTTCAAATAAATTATTCTTATAACTTAAAAATATCGCAGGTAATAAGAATACAAATAATAATATTAATATAAATATTAATGTAGTTTTCTTTTTAATAAAATTTTTAAATATAAGCATATTAAGCACCTAGATTAACTATAATATTCTTTTTTAAATATTTATTTACTATTAATATAATTAAAGAACAAATAAATATATTAAATAAAATAATAGTAATAAAGAAAAAATAATAAAAATATAAATGTTTTTTTTCATAAATATTTCTCCAATCTCTAAATTCATGATAACATAAAAAATAAAAAATAAACTATCTATTTTGGATAGTTCATAAACTCTACAAAATAGATAGTTTTTTATATTCTTTTTTCATTTAATATACTTTTTACATAATAAATATAACCAGCATATTCATATTCATCTTTACAGCCATTTTCACATTTGTTAATTTCAGTTACTTTTACTTTTTTATTATCATCATTATACATGACTAACATAGTATCACTGTTATCATGTGCATCAATAATTATTGCTTCTTTTTCCTTAAAATAAGTTCCAGAATAATGTATATCATTATCACCGACAAAAATTTCTAAGTTTCCATTATCAAATTCTTTTATATAATCAGATTCACTTTCTTTTTTAAAACCTAAATCTATTAACTTATCTAATCTATTATCAGTTTTAATAATATTATCATTATTATTTTTTATTTCATCACTAAATATCTGATCATTTTTATATATCTCAGTAAATATTAATTTAATATCTTTTGTTGTATTATCATTATAACCTATTCTTAAATATGCATTATTATTTAAAAATTCTTTTAAATTATATTCTTTATAATCATTATAATCTATGATATTAATTGTCATATTACTTCCTGAACATATTAAATATTCATTATTATCTTTCTTATAATATAAAGTTATATAACTAATATTATTATCTTCTATTTTATTCATAAATAATGTTGTAAGTGTATTTGTTACAAGTATATTACCTGAGATATTAAATTCACCATCTGATGTTATTTTATATTGTTTTATTTTATTTTTTATATTATTTAAATATATA
>OMVK01000078.1 GCA_900314465.1 uncultured bacterium
GTAGGTTCTCCAGCAAATGTTGCAAATGGTACTGGTGATAATGCAGTATATAAATATAATTTAAAGAATCTTCCATATACTGTAAGAATCATAATAAATGATAAAACTGTTATGAATAGTCCTCCAATTAATGTTACTGCCCATAATGGAATTGATTCAAAGAAACCACAACTCTCAACTGCTTTTACTATTTCAGTTGGTAGTACTGTCTTGGAAACACTTCCTAGTCCACTTGATCTTATTATTGTAGTAATAACTCCCTGACATATTTTAAAAATTGCTAGCATTAAATCTAGTCCATAAGTAACTAAACCTTTTGCTATTGCAAATCTTAAGAATAGTTTTAGAGCTTGTTCTGGTCTTTTAACTTCATTGAAGTTTGTACAAGTTCTTACTACTCCAACAACAAAGAAAAGTACAAGAAGTGCTAATCCAATTGCTTGAACCGAACCGTGTATTGTTTTTATTACACTCCAAATAGTACCACCTTTAAATGTTTCAGGAGTTTGAGTTATTAATACCCATATTTCACCAAGTTTATCATTCCAAGTTTCAAGTGCATTTTCTAGGTTTTGTACTACCCAACTATCACTTCCACTCAATTTAATTCACCTCCTTAAATTAAAGTGTTATTAACCAGTTATTAATCCAATGATTTCTTTAGCAAAAGTAATAATTACTCCACCTACAAGAGTAAATACTCCATTAGTTCTTTGAGATGGATCATGACTTTGATAAGACATTCCAATTTGAACTACTCCAAAGATTAATATGATAGTTCCAATTGCTCTTGTTAATGTAAATATAAAGTTAGATAGATTATTTATTACTCCAATTGGATCATCAGCAGCATATACTGGCATTATTGTATTTAATGTAAATGATAATAATGTTGTAATCATCATAATCTTTCTAACTCTTTTTTTAGTTTTTTCATCAATCTTTTTCACTTTTATTTTCCTCCTCTATTTTTCTAAAATAATCATCTATATATTCAGATGATATTAATTCGTAATTTTCTATTTCTTCTACTTCATTAAATTTGTACTTATATAAATTCAAATCAATATTAATTGTGGCTATTGCATTATTAGTTTCTCCATGAAAATATGGTTTTTCTTTTCCATCAGCTGTAAATCTAATATTTGGATGTTTTAAGATATTATATTTTTTATCTTTTATTGGTCTTTCTCCTCTAATAAATAAGATAGAATATTCATTATCTAACATTCTTACTTCATCTGGTGTTAATAGTTCTCTACCACCTATTTGATAATTGGTTGAATAGTTACCATTTCTGCCATGACTTTTACCATGAGTATCTAAATCAATGGTAGCTTTTCCTAATAACTCAGATATATATTTATGAGTAGATTGTTCATTTCCACCTAAATACAATAATTCATCACAATTACCTACGATTGATTCCCATTGTTTTTCAAACAGTGCTTTTAATTGTGCTAAATTTTGAAGGATGATTGAAACAAATACTCCTCTAGATCTCATAACAGAAAGAATCTTTTCAAAATCATCTGGTAAAGAAACATTTGCAAACTCATCCATAACGAAATGAACTGGTACAGGTAAACTACCATTATATTTATGATCCGCTATAAAGAATAACTGTTGAAATAATTGTGTATATAAAATACTAACTAAGAAATTAAAAGAAGTATCATTATCTGGTATTAAAGCAAACAATGCTGTTTTCTTTTCACCAATAGATGGTAAATCAAGTTCATCAGTTAAAGTTAATTTAGCTAAACTATCAAGATTAAACTTTTCTAATCTTGAAGCTAAAGTTATTTGAATAGATTTAAGAGTCTTACCTGGAGAACTTCTATATTCTCTATAGTATTTTAATGCTACATGTTCAGGCTCTCTTTCTTCTAATCTATTAAATAAAATATCCAGTGGACTTAAATAATTATCATCGTCTTCTTTTACATCTCCTGCTCTTAATAATTCCATAACCATTTCAAAGTTTTGTTCATCTTCTGG
>OMVK01000018.1 GCA_900314465.1 uncultured bacterium
GTATCTATAAATAATAATACTAAATTACATTTATTCTTATCATTATTATCTTTAACAAATAAGCTTATAATAATAACTATTAAAGATATAAATAATAATATTAATTCACTAATATAATTACATGGTATAGCATTAGATAATTTATATAATATTACTATAAAAAATAAAGCAAATTTAAATGGTAATATCTTCTTTTCATCACTATTATTAATAATATATGATTCAAATATAGTAATACATAATAATATTAAATTCATTATAACAGTATTAAATATATTATTTTCTTCAAATAAATCATATATTAATATCGTAAAATATAAAGCGTTAATAATAATACGTTCTCCAGTAGTACTATTATTATTACATATAATACTATATATAATATCTTCTACACTTAATAATATAAATAATATTAATTCTATATTATCTATATTACTATTAAAATCATTACCATATATAAATAAAGTAAACATTAATGTAGATGCTATCATAATAATAAATGATATAAAACTATTCTTTTTATCTTTATAAGATATAACTAATAAATTAATAATATTAAGAGCAAATAATATTGCCATAATAATATATGTACTATCAAAATAAAATACTATCGAAGCTAATACAAATATAATAGATAACCATTCACTTCTCTTATTAAATTTAAATATATTATATATAAGTAATAAAGCACTTATTGTTATCATAATATATATTTCTTCAATATTATAATATCTTAATATATTAAATAAACCAAATACTAATGATACATAAGCAAGTATTCTTAATATATAAGATTTATATTTAACTGAACTTACTATTAAAAGAATACCTATAAGTATAAATATACTATGTAAGAATATATATGAATCACTAACAAGTAAATTACCAAGTAAATTATAAGTACCTGCTCTAAAATAAGCATATACAAGTAATATTAAACTTAAGAAAAATGGTAATTTACTATTATCTTTCATATTTAAACTATTTTCTTCTTGATAAGATAATATAAGAAATATCATAGAAATACCAAGAGGAATAATAACTTTAACAATATCACTTAAATCTAACATATTAGATAATATACTTGCTAAAAATAAGATAAATATGCCAAAATCTAGACTATTACTTAATTTATTTAACCTATTATTCATAATAACCACCCATAATAATTATAACATAACAGATAAAAAAAATTACTATAAACTAGTAATCTTATTTTTTCTTCTTATCGACAAATTCTATTTCTTTAGCTTCTTTATTATTATCTTTAAAAGATGTATTAGCACTTTTTTGTACATTAATAGATTCCATAATTTCAATAACAGATTCAATTATTAAAATAATACCTATTATTCTTAAAAATAAACTAATAGAATTATATGGATATATAATTAATAATATACCAATAGTAATAATAACTAAACTTACTAAGAAATTATATTTCCACTTATCTGTTAAGCTACGTATATTTAAAGATAATTGTAATTTATATATACCTTTAATTATTAATAATATACCTACAACTACTACAACAAATTTAGCAGGAACACTAGGATTTAAAAATAATATTAGACCAATAACAATAGCAATAATACCAATAGCAAGTGAATAACTTATAGTTTGTTTATCTTTACTAGAACGTAAATAATCGACTAATAAATACCCACCTATTACAATAATTAATATCGATATTACTCTTACAATAATTTCAAGAGATTGTGTTGGTATTATAGCTAATATAATACCTAATACTAAAGTAATAAATGTAGTAACTAAGGACTTATTTTCACCCTTTTTTAAAGAATCATTCATAATAACACTTCCTATAAAATATTATACATAAGATATTTAAAAAAACAATTTATATAAAACATATAATAAATTTTTGTATAAAAAAAGCAGTAGGCACTGCTAAATAGAATATAACATTAAATAAATTATAAAACAAGATATTAAATAATAAATTTAAATATTATATATGAATATGCTATCGAAAATAATATATTAATTAGTACAAAATACCATTTATGTGTCTTATGATGAAATAAATACATAAATAATAAATTACCTATACTACCTCCTATTATACTAACTATAATTAAACTTTTTTCACTAATACGATATTTCTTATGTATAGCTAACAATTTATCTATCATATATAAAATAAAAGATATAATATTAATAATTATAAAATATAATAAGTATATGTTCATAAAATTACCTCAAACATATAATAAATGTTATGTTATAATAAAATCAATGATTATTAGGAGGTAATTATGAATATCGAAGTAAAAAACTTAAATAAAAAATTTGATGAGTTTGCTTTAAAAGATGTATCTATTGATATACCTAAAGGTAAAATTGTTGGTTTAATCGGAGAAAATGGTGCTGGTAAAACCACATTAATCAAATGTATCTTAGGTGCTATGGTTAAAGACTCAGGTACTATTAAACTATTTGGTAAAGACTATGATAATCTAGCTAAAGATGACATCGGAGTTGTCTATGATGATTCCTTTATGATTGAAACATTTACTTCAAAAGACATTAATATGGTACTAAAAAACATGTATAAGAAATGGGATTCTAAATTATATTTTAAATATTTAAAAGAATATAAGATACCTACAAAAAAAGAAATAAGGAAGTTATCTACAGGTATGAAAAAGAAACTAGAAATAGTTGCTGCCCTATCCCATCATCCAAAAGTACTTATACTTGATGAACCAACATCAGGTCTTGATCCAGTAATTAGATCAGAAGTCTTAGATATATTCAAAAACTTTGTTGATAATAATGAAAACTCTATCTTACTTTCAACACATATTACAAGTGATTTAGAGCATATCGCTGATAATGTTATATTTATATCTAATGGAGAAATAATATTTGATAGACCATTAAAAGAAATAAAAGATGATTATATTGAATTAGATATAGATAAAAACAATTTTAAAGATATAAATAAAAAAGATATTATCAGATATAAAGAAAATAGACTTGATTATCAAGTACTAGTACATAAGAAAAATATGAAGAAAGAATATGAGAAGTATATTACTCATTTAACTACCTTAGATGATATTATGCTTTTATATATTAAGGGTGAAAAATAATGAAAGCGTTAATAATTAAAGATTTATTATTTATTAAAGGTTCTTGGAAGAATTTACTTGTCTTATTTATAGGTTCTCTATTAATAAGTGTTGCCTTAGGAAATTATCTACTTGCAATGGTTTGTGTTCCTGTTTGGTTACTTGCATCTGGCATTAACACCTTCCAAACTGATGAATTCTATAATACTGAATCATATACTTTAAGTTTTCCTTTAACTCGTAAAAAAATAGTATTAAGTAAATACTTATTTAGTTTAGTAATGCTTGTTATTGCAACCTGGATAGGACTTATCATATATGCCATAGTAGCACTAATCATCAGACCTGGATTTAACGGATTAAATACAGACATGATTAAATACCTAATTATGCTTGAACTTGCATCACTAATTGTTGATGCAGTCTTCTATCCTGTTATATATAAATTTGGTTGTGAAAAATCAAGACTTGTCTTAATGTCCATAATAATGCTATTACTTGGTATTGCAGCTATTATATCAGCTTATATAAATACTCATGATATTAAAATAGATTTAACTAATTTTGTAAACTTTATTCAAGATAATGGAGTATTTGCTGTTGCTGGTATTACCATAGTAACTTTAATAATATCCTACTTCTTATCAGTAAAATTTTATAAGAAAAAAGATTATTAATGTAAAAAATAGTGTCTAATATATAAAAATTATTTAATATGTTAGATATAAAAATATAAAAGTAGTATTATTAATCTAGGTGATAAAAGAAATAGATATTAAAATAATTAATGATTTATTAATATTAACTTATTTTAATATTAGTTTGGTCATTTCTTTTAGATTTAACAACTATGAGTATTATCAACTATCACATATTTAAGTGAGTGTATTAATACACTGATTACCTTTCTGTAATAAATAAATGTAGGTATTCTTTTATTTATTAACAAAGCTAGCAATCACATGCTTATATACGAAGGATATAAGAGCTAGGCTTAAGTATAATACCTTATCTTAAGTAAATGTGATATTTTTTTTAAATAAACATAAGTTTATCGTGATGCTCATAAAGTGAGTATGAAAAAGTAAATATTTTATAACCAAAAAGATTATTCATTCTTTTACCCTATACTTATAATTAATATTTACTGGATAAAAAAAGATGTATATAGATGAAATACATCTTTTTTATTTGCATGAATAATCATATAATTCATATTCTTTATAAGTATCTAGTGTAAATGGTAATGTATTAATATGATTAAATATTGAATCTTCATCAAGTATATTACCCAATTTATTCTTTAATATATTTAAATCTATCTTAGTATAATCATATTTAATCGTAGTAACTATACTATTATTATATTGATATACACTAGATGTTATACCATCTATACCCTTATATAAATCAAGATATTCTTGTATCATATCTATTCTCGATTTATAAAAACTATCTGATATAGTAATAATCTGATAAGTACTATCTAATATATTATTATCATCATAATTAATATATATCTTACTAGTACTACTAACACTTTCTTCATCTACTAAATTATCTGTATTTTTAATACATATCATATTAGCATCATAACTAGGTAATTCATTACTATTACTATTATTGTAATTATTATTTCTATTATTACTAATATTATATAAACAAATAATATTAATAATAATTATAATAATAT
>OMVK01000043.1 GCA_900314465.1 uncultured bacterium
TCATAAAATATGTTATAATTGAGAAGTGATGTATATGATAAAAAAGATATTAATTTTATTTATGCTTGTATTTATTATTACTGGTTGCACTAGTAATAAATTAAGTGATGATGTGGTTAATGCTAGAAATAATGTTTTAAGTGAAATTGGGGTTACTGATGATGATTCAGTTATTGTTAAGAATAATGATAAAAATAATCCTATATATACTAGATATGAAATAAATGGTAATGAAGTTACTGTATACACTTATTTATTTTTTAATAATAAAGATGAATATGATAAAGAATGTGATGCTCTAAAAAGTACTAAATATGATATAAGTAAGTTTGATGTAGCATATGTTATTAAATTAAAGATTAATAAATATTTAAGTCAAGAAGATAATGTTAAAGATTCGATTATATCTAAATATACTAATGATAGTAATTATGAAATTGTTTATTAAAAAAATACTAGTTTAAACTAGTATTTTTTATGCATTAGTATTATCTTCGCTTGTTTCAGTAGTGCTTTGTGTGTTTGGTGTTGACATAGTTGTTGTGCTATATGTCTTTTTAGGTGCTGTATACCATGTTGTATCTACTCGAATACTTGTTGAAACAGGCATTGGATTTGGAAGAGGGAAGTTTACTAGTAATGGTACTTTAAATGCTGAACCAAATACTAATCCCATACCAGGATGCAATGTCTTTATTTTTTCAATATTTTCATCAGTTACGTTAGAAGAAATACCTCTTACTATTTCAAGGTCATCTGGATAGAATAATCTAAATACAATAAAGTTAGAGCATTGTGATAGAGCAGTCTTAGAAAGTTCGTTAGGTCTTTGTGTAATAAAACCTAATATTGTTCCATATTTACGACCTTCTTTTGTAATTCTATCAAATATATTATAACCAAGTATTTCGGTATCTTTATCATTTTGTACATATCTATGTGCTTCTTCTAGTACGATATGTATTGGATATGAACCACGTGATTCAATCGTAGTTGTATATTCAAAGAACATCTTAGAAAATATTTTAACTAATGCTTTAGCAAAAGTATCATCTAGATAAGATAAGTTAATATCTACTAGTTGGGCTGTTTCAGTTCCATCAGTTGTACTAAAGAAACTTTCGACAAAATCACTCTTAGATAAATAATTATTAAATTTAAAATAATTTGCTTCTTGACCATTAATAATTGATTGTAATCTTGCTTTTAAGATATTATTTTGTTCATAAGATTCTTCTGAGTTTAATATACCTTCACTAATTAAAGCAAAATCTAATGCATAATATAAATCGTTTAAATTATAAGTAACATCATCTTCAACTTTAATATCTTCGATATTTACTTTTCTATGTTCTTGTAAGAATTCAATAACTAAGTTTATTGCATTTATTTTACCTTGCTCATCAATATTTAAACATTGTCTTAAAGTTCTTGAATAACCTGGTTGATATATTTCAGAATCAAGATTAAGTGTAGGAGTATAATATGATGATAAGATAGATATTACTTGATCACGTATCTGTGTAGGTGTTTTACCGGATGATAAGATATCTAAACAAACATGTGATATTATATCATCTTTATATTCTTGGGCTGCTTCACTTTTTGATTTAAATATACGTGCAAGAGAAATAGTTTTTCTTAATACAGGTAACTGTGTTGCACTAGTAGCACCTAGTAAAACTGCTAAATCATCAGCATCAAGTAAGTATGGTGGAATTGAAAGTAATTCTGAATCACCAAATTCTACTTTAGTTGTAAACTTTTTAAAGTGCATTCCTAAGTAATTATCTAGATTATTAAAAGTATTGTAATATTCACCATATACATCAAATAAAGCAATATGAGAGTTTATTGGTACATTTTGAGCTGATGCAAAGAAAACATTTTGTAGTAATCTTGCAACACCACATGATTTACCAGAACCAGTATTACCAATGATAGCAAAGTGATTAGCAAAAAACTCATTTAAACTACAAGTAATAACATAACCATTATAAATAGGAGAGGTACCAACAAGTAAGTTTTCTTTTTGAGTATAATCTTGTTTACCTAGTATACTTTCAAGTTCTGATTTAAAAATAATACGTGCTTTAGTATTAATGGATGGCTTTTTAAGCACACCATTAGAAAATACCCCATTTACTATTTCACCAATTAACTGAATAACTATTTGTCTTGAGTCAATACCAGTTATTTCACCTACGATTTTATGATTAACTTCAGGAAATACTACATGATAACCAATATAGTTAGTATCTGCAATTCCTTTAGCATTTTGTACATATATCTTTGATTTATCAAATCCTAAAATAGTTCCAAACATAATAACACCCTTTATTCTATATATAATAAGAATAACATTAAAATTAATTATTTGCTAGATTCTTTTGTTTTACTTTTAAATTATCATTAACTATAATTATTATGGAGGTTAGAATATGGCTACTTTTTTTAAAAAATATCTTAATACTATATTTATTGCTATTATATGTTCTTTATTAAGTATATTTATTACTTATTCAGTATGTAATAGTAAAAGAGTAAGTTTAGAAAATGGTGAATATGTAATTGCTCAAGTAGATGGTAGAGAGTATACATCTAATGAATATTATGAAGTACTTGTTACTACTGATAATTTAACTAATTTATTAAGAAAAATAGATTTAGATATTTTAAAAGACAAATATAAAGATTCAGATAATGATGACCTAACATATGCAACAGATACTTACAAAAACATGTATAATGATTATATGACTAATAATCCTAGTAGTAGTGAAAGTGATTTCTTAGAATCATATTCTTATAAAGATAAAGATAGTTTAATTAATTATTTAAAGAATGATTATTATTTGTATAGATATGAAAAAGAATATACTAAAAATAATTATGATAGTAGTAAACTACAAAAATTTTATGATGATAATGTTTATAAAAGTAAAGATTTATATATATTTACTGGTACATCTATTGATGATATGAAGAGTATTAAGAAGTTATTAGATAGCAATGAAAATGTAAAAAGTGTTATGACTAAATATGCTAGTGTTACTAGTAAAAATATAAGTAATTATTATTATAATGATGGTACATTTACTGATGATCAAGTAAGTGCTATTAAAGAATTAAAAGAAAAACAAACATCTAGTATATTAAGTGATAGTAATAATGGTTATATATTATTTTATGTAGATAGTGTATCTAGTAAACCTAGTTTAGATGAATGTAAAGATACAATACTAGATTATTTGGTAAGTGTAGATTTAAGTCAAGATGTAAGTCTTTCTTATAAAGCTATGTTTAATTTACAAAAAGAAAATAATATTAAGTTTTATGATAGTGTCTTACAAGAAAAATATAATGACTTAATTAATAAATATAATAAATAGGTGAATATGAAAAAAAATAATAAAGATAAAAGATTAATTATTAAAGGACATGATAATAATATATTTGTTAAATTTTGGAATTGGGGATGGGGTATATATTATAAAAATCCAGAAGTTTGGAATTATTTAATAGTCGGTTTTTTAACTACTGTTGTAAGTTTAGTTGTTAAACTTGGCTTGTTATATACAGTGCTTGATCAAGAAAATCCCGTAGAACTTCAAATTGCTGTTATAGTATCTTGGATTTGTGCAGTAGTATTTGCATATTTTACTAATCGTATATTTGTATTTAATAGTAAATCTAAGAAATATTTAAAAGAATTTACTAGTTTTGTAGCAGGTAGAGTATTAACATTGCTTATGGATATGTTTATTATGTGGTTCTTTGTTACATTACTTAAGTTTAATTCTGATACTTGGGTATTAATATGGACAATAGTAGACCAAGTATTAATAACAGTATTTAATTATATAATAAGTAAGTTTTTAGTATTTAAGAAGGAGAAGTAAGATGAATAAATATGATTATGTTATAGTTGGTTCTGGTTTATTTGGTTCAGTTTTTGCTTATCGTGCACATAAGTTAGGTAAGAAAGTATTAGTAATTGAAAGGAGAAATCATATCGGAGGCAATATATATACTGAAGATATCGAAGGTATACATGTACATAAATATGGTGCTCATATATTCCATACAGATTATAAAGATGTTTGGGATTTTGTTAATTCATTTGTTGAATTTAATAGATTTACTAATAGTCCGATAGCACGCTATAAAAATGAAATATATAATATGCCATTTAATATGAATACTTTTTCTAAGATTTGGGATGATGTTATTACACCAGATGATGCCATAAGACATATAAATGAAGAGAGAAAAGAGATAACTGGTGAACCCAAAAACTTAGAAGAGCAAGCAATAAGCTTAGTTGGCAGAACGATTTATGAAAAGTTAATCAAAGGTTATACAGAAAAACAATGGCATAAACCATGCACTGAGTTACCAGCATTTATTATCAAGAGATTACCTGTAAGACTTACTTACGATAACAATTATTTTAATGATAAATATCAAGGTATACCAATTGGTGGTTATACAAAATTGATTGAAAAATTACTTGATGGAGTAGAAGTAAAATTAAATGCTAATTATTTAGATAACAAAGACTATTATGATTCTCTTGGAGAAAAGATAGTTTATACAGGTAAACTTGACGAATATTTTAATTATAAGTTAGGAAGACTTGAATATCGTAGTTTAAAATTTGATACTAAGATATATGATACTAGTAATTATCAAGGTAATGCAGTAGTTAATTATACAGGTAGTGAGGTACCATATACTAGAGTAATTGAACATAAACATTTTGATAGTACATCAGTAAGTGATAAGACAGTTGTAACTTATGAATATCCTGATGATTATGAAGAAGGTAAAGAAGCTTATTATGTAGTTAATGATGATAAGAATAATGAACTTGCAGATAAATATCGTGAGTTAGCAAGTGCTGAAAATAATGTAATATTTGGTGGAAGACTTGCAGATTATAAGTATTATGATATGGATGATGTAATAAAAAAGGCGTTGGAAGTGGAGATATAATGTTAACTAAGAAAAATATATTTTTAATTGTATTAATAATTATTGTTGGTATATTTGCATTTGTAATTATAAATTATAATATTAATATTAAATTACCAGATAACTTATTATTTAATGGGGACGAATATTTAAATACAACTACTAATGCATATCAAACTACTACGACAACCACGACAACTACAACTAAAAAAAGTACTAGTAGTACTACAAAATCTACAACTAAGAAAACAACAACTACAACAGAAAGTACAAGTACAACTAGTGCAATAAGTACAACAAGTGAAACGACAACTTCAGCATTAGCAAACTAAAAAAACAGTCTAGTATATAACTAGGCTGTTTTGTTTAAGAAATCATTTATAGCATCAATGTCAAGTAAATCTAGATTATCATTATTATCATAACTATTTAACATATCATCTTGATTAAATAAATTATTATCATTAATTTTTAATAAAGAAGTTTTTTGTTCAGGCTTAACAATCATATCACTGTTAAATGAAACATCAAAATCTTCGATATCATTAATAATTTTAGTTAATTCATCTTGTGCTGCTTCGATATCTTCTTTAGTTGCAGCTGTTTTAATATTTAATTCTTGAAAATCAATTTGATCATTAAAATCTTCAGTTGCAGCTTTTGTTTGAATGTATTTATCTCTATGATTTACCCAAGCATTGTCTTCTAAATTTCTAACTGCATTTCTTGATTCCTCTAATACATCATAATTTGGCATATTCTAGCACCCTCTTATAATAAAATTATATCATTAATACAATTTAAGTAAAGTTAATAAAATAAAAAAATAAATCAATTTAAAAAATTTATGTTATAATTAATTTAGTGTAATGATAAAAATGTTTAAAAGAGGTGCTTTATGGCTAAGCGAACTTGTGAATATGCTAATTCAGACATTAAAATGCTTGATTTAGATGAAAGCATAGAAAAAGTTTTAAGAGATAACGATTATAATACTGTTGGTTCAGTATGGGCAACTAATAGAAAGAGTTTAAAAGCAGTAGGTCTTAGAGACGTTGAAATAAAACAAATAATCATTAAACTTCAATTATTAGGTTTAGATTTGAATAGAAAAATATATAACTAGTATATATTTTTTTTATTATTTATTATAAAATAATATATATAATTGGGAGTGATTCTATGAGTAAAATATTATTAACTCAAGAATACGTAAATTTATTATTAGATAAAATATTAAATAATAATAATTATAATAAGAGTCTTGAAGAAGTATTACTTACTGATGATAGTAATATTGAAAGTGTATCTAATGATGATTTTGAATATTATATGTATGAACGTATTCCTGAAGATATTATTAAATATGATCCAACTAATGCTTTAGAAATAACATATGATAATTCTAATATAGATAGTAAGACATTTAATTTTGATAATTTAGATTATGATACTTATATAGAAAATTTAATAAATGGTTATATATCAAGTAATAATACTATATTTGATGGTGTCTTTACTAAGAATAAATATCGTATTAATAATTATCAAGAAAATAAATATGTTATATTAGATAGTTCTAAATTATTTAAAAATATATTAAATTTTAAAAGTAAATATGATAAAGATGTCTTACTTGCATTTAATGCTAATGGTAAGAATGCATTTATCTTATTAAAGTCTTTATATGAAGAGTTCTTTAAAGAACAAATACCATTTTATTTAGTATATCGTATCAAAGACTATGATGATTTAAATCTACAAGATAATTTAACTTTATATATTAATCATAGAGATATAGATAAAGTAAATAATATTATTAATAATATAAGTAATATTAATAATTTAGTAAGAAAACCTAGTATATTATTTGAAAATAAGAACTTATATGGTTTATCTTATTTAAGAAATAATGGTTCTTTAGTTGAATTAATAAGTAGTGTTATATTAAGAACATTACATAATACATTTAGAGATTATAATGATAGATATCATACAAATTTAGATACAACTAGTAATAATACTAAAGTATTACAAGATAACTTAAAAATAATAAAAGATAAAGATATTAATTTATATAATTCTATTATTAATAATATTATCGAATATTTAATGGTATTAAATTATAATAAAGAATTTGAAATAGTTAATAAAGATTATTCTTATAAATACTCTTATGATACAAAAGAAGAAAAGAAAAGTAATAAGAATAATACTATAGATACTAAAGATTTAATTGAAAAACTTAATTATATTACTAAAAGATTAGATGAAAAGACTAAGAAGCATACTGAAGAAACTCAAGTAACTGATAATGAAAAAGCAAAAGATGAAGATAAAGGTCAAACAAGTGTTAAATACGATAAGTTAGTCATAGACTATGTTGATTTAAATGAAAATAATAATAGTAATTCTAAAAAAGAAGAAGAAAAAAAGGAAAATAATACAAATGATGATGAAGATACATACTATGATATACTTGCTAAATTAAAAGAAAAACCAGTAGTTATCAAGTACTTAAATGATCATAAAGATGAAATAGATAAATTACCTGATACAATTATTGATGATGATGAAACTATGTGGTTTAAACAAAGTTTTATTGATGAAAGATTAGTACCTTTAATAGTAGAATCTAATGGTACTATTACTATGGATCAAGTAAAAGATAGATATATAGATCCATCATCATATAAAGTAAAAGAAAGTAAAAAGAGTTTTAAAAAGATATTTAATTTTAAGAAAAAATAATTATATAATTACTAAATTTGCATTTTTAAAAAAAATGTGTATACTACAGAGCAAGTGAGGGGAATTATATGGTTATTGAGAAGTACATAAGAAATTATTTATATAAGATTAGAGATAAAGTAGACATTACGGATATTACTACAAATATAGATAACGATTCTATAGATGACATTCTTAATAGAATAGCTATTATTTATAAACAAGATAAAAATGATTATTTAATAAAGTTACTTCTTAAGAATAAAGTAATATATAATAGTTTATATTCTCACTTGAAAGGCACGAATTAATCGTGTCTTTTTTTGTAAATAAAGACTATTATATATATATAAATACTATTAATTGATTAAAATATAATGGTATAATATCGTAAAGGAATGGTGTATATATGGATAATCGTGTATTAATTATTAAAGATTATGTTAAATATTATGCAGATGAAATTAACAAGTATTATCCTAAAATGTTAAGTGACAAAGAAATTGAAGAATTAAGTGATAAATATAGTTCAATGCATGGAAATATTGGTGATATTTCACTTGCATTCTCAAGAGAAATGTTTGAAAGAATAAATATTTATTCAACTAGTAAAGAAATAGATAAAACTAATAATATTATGGAAACTAAGAAAAATGATGAAATAAATATAAAGTCTTTTTCAGAAACTTATCGTGAGAATATGACTAATTTATTTAAGATATATCATGATATTGTTAATAATCCTAGTTTAGATGAAGCAGGTAAAAAACAAAAATTTGAAGAAGAAGAAAGAAAATATTTACTTGAAAATCATAGATATACAGTTAGTGAAATTGAAAAACAAATAACACAAAGATATATGATGGATACTAATTCAGTTGAAAGACAAAAATTACTTGATAGTAAAGTTCAACCATTTGATTACGATACTATGAAGTTATTATATAGTCACTATATTAGAGATTTTAATTATATAGATAATAATTTAAAAGAAAAGAAAATAGATTTAACTGAAAAAACTACATCTAAGACATCTGATCGTATTGGTTTAGAAACATTAAAAGAAATACTTGAATATAAAAAGAATAATAAAGATACTAATTTAAATATTCATTATTATGCTTTAATATGGAAAAATACTATATCAGATAGAACTATCCAAGAAATTAAAAATGTTGATTTATCAGGTGGTAGTGAAGAAGAAAAATTTAATAGAAAGAAAGATATTGCAGTTAGATCTGTTAGTGCTTTTATTAAAGAATTCTTTGAATGGAGTAGTAAGAATGGTTATGTAGTTAATCCGGAAGAAATATATAGAGAAATATATAATAGTAATGATACTAATGAATTGATTACTATTCATGTTCCTAGTGGTGATATTACTTTAAGAGATGGTAATGAAAATTCTAAGATGTTACATGATTTATTTGTAGCTCCTAGAAAAGAAGTTAAGCAAGAGAAAAAAGAAGAAGTAATTGAAGATAAAAAGGAAACTTTAGAGCCACCTCTTAAGTCTGAAGAACAAATGCAAAAAGATGAAACTTTAGGTGCTAATGAACTTGATGATGAAGCCAAAAGAGAGGATGCCTTAAAAGGAAATATTAATCTAGAAGATGCTAAATTAAAAAGTAGTTTGAATGTTGCTAAAAATGTTGGTGGCTTTGCTTTAGGTGCTGCTGGTATTGCAAGTTTACTTGATGAAACAAGAGAAGAAAATCCAATTATTGATAATAGTAATTTTAAAGATAATAGTGATGATTTAAGAAAAGAAGATTTTATTAAACAAGCACTTTTAGAACAAGCACCTATTAAAGAAACACCTGCAGAAATGGTACCTGAAAAAGCAGAAATGCAAGAAAGTCCTGAAGATTATGCAGGTAAATTACTAAATATATCAGATAGTGTTGAAGAAAAGAGTACTTCTAATAGTGAAATAAAACCTATTACAACTGATGCAATGCTCCAAGATAGAGAATCTGAAGATAGTAAAGTATTACAAGCATTTACTCCAGAAGAAAATAAATTAGCAGCGGCTATGCGTGAAGAAAATCAAAAATTAATGAAGAAAAATAAACCTATGGTTAGAACAATGGGTGTACAAAAACCTAAATATAAACTTAATGCAGGTGCAGCTAATGCTTTAATTATTGCCTTTTTAGTAGGTATGATAGTAGGTATATCATTAATACTATTTGCATCATTAATGGGGAATATTTAATATGAATATTAATGAAATAAATGTAAGAATATTTAATTATAATAATGAATGTAATAATTTATATAAAGAATTTATGGACAATTGTTATAATTTAGTAGATATATCTAAAGGTAATTATCAAGTAAAAGAAAATGTTAAATTAAATAAAATACATTTAAAAGATTATATATTTAATTCTAATTTATATAAGAGTATGGATAGAAATAATGTTACTATTGGTGATTTAAAAGAATATATAGATGAATATGATAAATTTAATAATACTAATAGTGAAGATATAAAATTAGCTCTTAAGTTATATGAAATATTAGATAAAATGGAAGATACTATTAATAATAAAATAGAGTTTGAAATTGATTCAATATCTAAATATGTACCTCATATAGTAGATATTAAAACATGTGAAGTATATGATTATGATGATTTATATAATAAATTAATAGTAGGTCAAGATGATGATATAAAAAATATTATAAATGATATCTTTAATTATTATTCTAATAATAAAGATATTAATATAGATAATACATAATTAGTGTTTTATACACTAATTTTTAGTATAGGAGAGTTTATATATGTATGATATTAAATATGATAATGTAAAAAAGAGTATGTTAGCACCTATATTTATATTATTAATGGGATTAGTTTTTTTAATAGTTACTATAGTAGTAAATATATATGAAAATAATAGAATGAATAGTATGAATAGTAGTGTAATGTCTACTAGTTATGATAATGAAGAACATATGGATAGTGATAGTTCAACTGGTATAATGTATAAACCTGTTTATACATATTATGTAAATGATAAAGAATATACATGTACATCAAATATATCTAGTAGTAATCCAATAACTGATGGTAATAAAAAAATATATTATGATTCAAAGAATCCATCTAATTGTATTATAGATGATAATACTAATAATATATTTAATATAGTATTTATTATTGTATCTTTAGTATTACTAGTTATTGGTTTAATATTATTATTTAAAAATATTAAGAAAATAAATAATATAAAATATTTAAATACTCATGGTAAATTAGTTAAAGGTATACCATATAGTATGCAAGAAACTAATATTTCTGTTAATAATAGAAGACTACTTAAGATAGTTATTACATATACACTTAATGGTAATACATATACTTTAAGTAGTGAACCTAGATATGATAATAAGGTAAATGATAGTGATAATTTAGTAGATTTATTAATAGATGAAAATAATCCTAAAAATTATTATATAGATTTTGAAATAAATAGATTAAGTGGTAATTTACCAACTGATTATTATAATATGAATAATACTAATAATATGATGTAATATAAAAACCTATAAAGAATATAACTTTATAGGTTTTATTATGTATTATGGAGCAAGTAGCGAGGCTCGAACTCGTGTCTTAAGCTTGGGAAGCTCATGTTCTACCACTGAACTATACCTGCATATAAATAATATATATTGTTTTATTTTGTTTGACAAGTATTAAAAATAATTGTACTATAACGTATTGTTATAAAAAGGAGTTTTGATTATGGGAATATTTAATATTAATAATAATGATAAATATAGTGAAATAATAAAAAATGCTTTAAAAAGAAATAATGTTGATTTAGATAAATTAAATGAAATAAATGAATTAGAAAGAACATATTTTAATTTTATTTCTTCTTGGAATAGATATAATGATAAATATAATGAATATCTTAATAATGCTAATAAATATAATGAATTAAAAAATAATTATAGTGATATTGCTATTAATTATTCTAATGAAGTTGATGTATATAATAAACTTGTTCCAAATGAATATGCTAGCGAAGGAGTTATAAATAAATTTAAATCAATACTTGATAGACAAATGAAGGAAGAATTAGTAAGTCTTAATGGATTAACACAAAAACTTATAAAATATACATCTTATATGGATAATCTTAAAAATGATATTAATAGATTAGCTACTGAATTAAATGATGCTTATTTTTCATTAATTAGTGATTATAAAGACTATTTTAATGAAGATTATATTTATAATGTTATTGGTGATATTAAAAAATTAGTTTCTACTATTTCTATTGGTATTCAATCTACAGCTAAACCTGAAGTAGATGATTATATTATCAGAGAAAATATTAGTAATACCATTGATAATGAAATAAACTTATTTAATAAGATATTAGAACAAGTTAATAATATTAAAAATAATAATTTAGAAGATGCTCTTGAATATGGTAAATTATTATCTAATGCATCATGTGCACTTGATGATGAAAGAGATATGACATCTAATTTTATAGATACTAATAATAAATATGGAGAAAGTAAAAAAAGAAAAGATAAAAAGAATATTCAAGATACAACAATTGATTATATAAATAGTAATTATGATACTTATAAATATTGTAATAATATATTTAATACTAATAGTTATACAAGATAGATTGTTATATAGTTAACAATCTTTTTCTTTTATTATGATATAATTATCATGAAAATGGTGATTATATGAATGAAAATAGATTCTTAAATGATTATGAATATAATGATGCTTTTACTTTATATAACGAATATAATATTAATTCTAGTGGTATTCTTATTAAGAATAATAATGAATATTATTTAAATAATAAGATATCTAATAGTTTAATAATATCAGAAGAAGATATTAAAGATAATATATTATATTCTTTATTAAAATCTATTATAGCTAGTGAAGAATCGGGTTTAGTAGTAGATAGTGATGGTTCTTTATATAAGAAATTATCTAAAAGTTTTATTAATAATGGATATCTAGTATATGCATTTGATTTTAATAATTTAGATTATGGTGATTCATTTAATCCTTTATTATTCCCATATCATTTATATTTAAATAATAATATTAATGATACTATTAAAATACTTTATAATATAGGTTATATATTATTTAATAGAGAAAATAAATATATAAATATATTTATAGCAGAATGTTTATATTTATTTAATAAAGGTAGTAGTGATACTATTAGCTTATATAGTATTAAGAATATTAATATGACATTACTTAGAGATTCTCGATTAGAAAGTGAAATAAGTAAACTTAGAAGAACTAATTTAATATATAGTTATTTAAATGATTATTTATTATGTGAAAATACTATTAAAGAAAATATTATTATGTATATAGATAATTGTTTAAATAGTATATTAAATATTAATAATATAAATAAATTAATAGTAAATAATAGTTTTAAATATAAAGATTATATTAATAATAAAAGTATAGTATTCTTAATAGTATTTTCACAT